>DYOF01000130.1 GCA_020720665.1 Acetofilamentum sp.
TTAAAACATTTTTTTCTTGATGAAGTAAATATTCTTTCAGTGCTGAAATATTTATAAAAGAACCTATTATTAAGTTTACATTTCTTTGAGTGCCGTTTATTACTTTATTTATTACTTGAGTGCCGTTTGTTGTTGTAAAAGCCAGTTTTTTGTTTTTAATAGTATCTTCCGTAAAATTAAACGGAGAATTTCCGAAATCGAAACCTTCAATTTTATATCCGTCTCGTTCTCCCGCAATAAGAAATCCTTTTTCTTTATATGAACGAGCCGTTTCGACATCGCTAACCGGAATAATTAATTCGACCTGACTATGGAATGCAGTACAAATTGAAGCACTCGCTCTGATGGCATCAATCATAACAACAACTGAATCATCTTCTGCATAAAACTCATACAATGCCGGCGACAGGCACACATTAATGTTTCTCATAAACCGATTTTTAATTACTCATAAAAGAACCATCGTTTTTGTGCACGTAAAACTTGCTCTATAACGTCTCTTACACAACCTTTTCCTCCTTCTTTATCGGAAATATAATGAGCAACATTTTGTATTTCCTCAACGGCATCATTCGGGCAAGTAGCAATTCCGCACATGGTCATCGGTTCATAATCCGGAATATCATCGCCCATATATAAAACTTCGGACGGCTTCAAACTATATTTCATGTAAAAGTCTTTAAAATCATCGGCTTTATCACTTGACGGTAAATAAATATCAGTTACTCCTAAATCCGTAAACCGTTTTCTGACAGATTCTGAATTGCCTCCGGTTATTATGCAAACAATGTATCCCTTATCAACTGCAGCTTTAACGGCAAATCCGTCTTTCACATTCATGTGTCGAGTTAATTCACCGTCGGTATGCAATACAATATTTTCGGAAAAAACTCCGTCCACATCAAACACAAATGCTTTAATATCTTTTAATCGTTCTTTAAAATTATCCATATAAATTATTCGTCTTTTGTTTCTTTAATATCCTGACTTATAAGCGTATAAATTTTAATTAAATTCTCATTTGCACCAAGCATCTTAAGGTGTTCAGAAATAACATTCATATCATTTCTTACGGCAGGACCGGTTTGAAGCAACTTAGGGGAGCTATTTTTAAGGTTTTCAATTGTTTCTTGAATTAAAGGAAATAAAATTTTGAAATCAATTTCTTTTTCTTTTAAAATATTTTCAGAAATTGTAAACATATGATTTACAAAATTATTCGCAAAAACGGCTGCTAAATGAATGTATTTGCGTTGTTCGGAACTTATTTTTCGAACATCATCACTTAATTGAAATGCATATTTACTTAAGGTGTTATAATTAAACCCTGAATTTGCCTCAATACATATCGGAATGAATTTAAAATCAAGCGATTTGAATTTTGAAAATGTTTGTAAGGGATAAAAAACTCCGTAATTTGCCGATAGCGGTTTTAATATTTCAATGTCTATTGCACCGGCTGAATGTACAACAAGTTTATTATTTATTTTTTTTTTGAGTAATTGATTATTTACTATTTCGTTTAAAGCATTATCAGAAACGCTTAAAAAATATATATCAGCCTCATCAGGTATCTTATTAAAATCATTTGAAAATGAGACATTCAGTTTTTCTGCCAATTGTTTTGCAGAATTTTCAGTTCGACTGAATATATGAATTTCTGCGGATAGTTTTTTTTTGAAAACTTCTGATAAATTTGAGGCAATATTTCCGGCACCGATAAATACTATTTTCAGAACAGACATAAGTATTTTTTAATTCTCTGCAAAAGTATGATTTAAAAAACAAACAAAAAACATCCGACTTCATTTTGCCGGATGTATTAATATTTATTTTTTGAAATTGAATTTTTATCCTTCGGCTATAAACTTTTTGAATGCCTCATTTAATTTCGGTACAACATCAAAGGCATCGCCTACGATACCGTAATCAGCTGCTTCAAAAAACGGTGCATCAGCATCAGTATTTATACAAACCATTACTTTTGAGCCGTTTACTCCGGCTAAGTGTTGCACTGCACCGGAAATACCGACTGCAATATATAAATTAGGTGCAACAACTTTTCCGGTTTGCCCGACGTGTTCTTCATGTGAACGCCAGCCCAAATCGCTTACAGGTCTTGAACAACTGGTTCCGGCTCCCAGTATTTGAGCCATTTCTTCAATCATTCCCCAATTTTCGGGTCCTTTCATTCCTCTTCCTGCAGAAACTAAAATTTCGGCATCAGTTACCGATAATTTACCTGAACTTTTTATTACTTCAATCGGTTTAACATTATAAGCTCCATCGGGAATTACTGCCGTAAATTCTTCAACAGATGCTTCACCGCTTCCTTCAACAACTTTAAATGAATTCTGATTTAATGTTAATATTTTAATTTCAGATTTTATTACAAGATCTGCAAATGCTTTTCCTGAGAAAGCTCTCTTTTTTACTGTAAAAGGATTAACGGAAGTCGGTACTGCCACAACACCTGCTGCTAATCCGGCATTCATTTTAACCGTTAGTCGGGGTGCAATTGCTCTGCCTGCCGGATTATTACCGAAAACAATTACATTTGCATTTTGATTTTTTGCAAGCTGATTAATAACTTCTGTAAATGCTTGGGCTGAAAAGTCTTTTAATTCAGGATTTTCGATTTTAATTACTTTCTTAGCCCCATACTTCCCTAATTCTTTTAAAACTGCATTATCAATTTGTCCGGTTGTAACTGCAATTGCTTCAACGCCTAATTGTTTTGCTATTTCGGTACCGTATGAAACCAGCTCGAAAACCGATTTTTTGAATTTTCCTTCGTAGTTTTGAGTATATATTAAAACTGCCATGATTTTAAAATTTGAATTGTGATAAATTAAATAACTTTTGCTTCTTCGTGAAGGAGTCTGACAAGCTCTTCTACATTATCCGGGGCAACCATTTTACATTGGGGTTTTGCTTGCGGCAAATAATGTTTAATAACTTCTGTCATAAGGTTTTGTTCAACCGGGTCTAAAACAGTGAGTGCTTTACGATTAGCCATCATAATACCTCTCATATTCGGTATTCTCGGTTCTGATGCAAATCCTTTACCTGCACTAACTACAAACGGAAATGAAGCTTCTGAAACTTGTCTTCCGCCCTCAATTTCTTGTTCTAATTTAACTTTATCGCCGTTAATTTCGAAAAGCGAAGCACCGGAAACAGAAGGTAAACCTAAAAATTCGGCAATCATACCTTCAACTTGTCCTCCGTTGTAATCAATTGATTCTTTACCGGTTACAATTACATCGTAATTTCCTTTACTGAAAACTTCGGCTATTTGCTTTGCAACAAATGCAGCATCTGTAGGTTCGGCATTAACTCTGACGGCTTCATCAGCCCCCATAGCCAAGGCTTTTTTCAATGTAGAATCTGCACCGGCTAAACCCACATTTACAGCTGTAATGTGCATTTCAGTGCCGGCGTCTTTAATGTCTAATAATCGTGTTAATGCCAATTCTTCGTAAGGTCCGACAATATATTGAATATCTGTGGTATCAAATTTTGTGTCTTCCTCAACAAATTTGACCTTTGAAGTAGTATCGGGAACATGCCCGATGCAAATTAGTGCCTTCATATAATATTATTTTATTAGTATGTATTGATATTTGAAATATTCTTATGCAAACATAATAAATTAATGTTTGTTTTCAAAGAATAAAAATAGAAAAATATTATTATAACAAAAAAACCGTTCAGTTTAAAAGGCTGAACGGTTAAATTTTTAGATGTGAATTGAATTATTGTGTTATAGCGATATCTCCGCCGCCTGATAATTTTGCTTTCAGAGCAGACAAGGCTTCTGAACCGCTTCCGGACGTTTTTTCCAACACGCTGTCAATTTCTTCATCAATACTTTGATTTTCAAAAGCAATGTCAGCATAAGATTCAGCTAAGGCTTCTTGTTGTTCTACTTTATCCTTCATTCTTTCGAGCATTGCAACAGTTCCGTCTGCATCAATATTTGCCAATTGTTTGTTAACGGTTTTTGTTGCTTCACTTACTTTTGCTCGTGCTTTTAATGTTTTTGCTTCATTTTCCCATTGATTAATCACTTTTTTTAAACGGTCAATGGTTGAGTCTAATTTAGCTACTTGTGCCTCGTAAGTTTTTTGAGTTTTTAAGGATGTTTGTAAATTTTGAGCGGCTTGTTCTTTTTCTTCGAGTGCGGAAGTAGCCAAACGGTCGGCTTCTTCGGCAGGAACGGCTCCGGTTTCTGCTCGTTTGATTAAAGCAATTGCTTTATTTTCGTATTCAGTCATTTTATTTCTGAACTTGTTTGCGTCGTTATTAGCTCTGATGGCTAATGCTTTTACTTCTGCTAATGCTTTTATACTTTCTTCTAATTTCACTTTCATATCACGAATTCCCTGATCTGTCATTTTGGTCGGGTCTTCTAATTTATCAAGTGCTGCGTGAGCTTCTGCTTGTCCTATTTTAAATAATCTGCCAAAAAATCCCATTTTTTTCAATTTTAATGTTAGTAAATAATTTTTCCAAAGTTGAGAAAAAAAATTAAAATGCCAAAATTATCGGCATTTTTTTTAATTTTTAATAAAATAAAGTGAACTAACTGATATTATTCATATATAATGTGGGTTAAAAACCTACTGTTATGTTAAGAATAATATGACGGTAAATTTCAGGTAAAACACCTGAAACGTACAGTAATTCATGCACTTGTAAGATGTTTTCAACTGACAATATACACTTAACTTAATACTATAAAGTTAAAGAAAGCTTATTTTGTGATATTAGTTACGGGCATTCATCTTCTTTACGTTTGATACTGAATACACCTCTGCCGATAGCAATGAGCTTATCCGGCTCTTCCCTGTGATAAATTTTCATATCGGTTACCATTGAACGTCTTCGTTTACTGATTACATGACCCTCTGCAATAATTTCTTTTGCTCGGCCGGGTCTTAAATAATCAATTCGCATATCAATGGTTGCAACATCGTCTTCTTTTGATGTCATGTATGTCATGGAAGCTACTCCGCCTGCTAAATCAACCGCTGTTGCCGTATATCCGCCGTGCAATCGTTTTGTTCTGGGATCGCCGATAAATTCTTCTCTGTACGGAAACAGCAATTTAACATAACCTTCATCAATTTCTATAACTTTAACACCGATGAATTTAGCCATCGGAATTTCGTTTTCAACAACATCAATAAATATTTTTTTTACAAAATCATTCATGGATTATTTTTTTGCATAATAAACGGATGAAATACCGAATGCCAGTTTTTTTTCTTTCAGATGAATAAATCCGGAAAGGGTTAAAATTTCAAAAAATCGTTTCCCGTATGGAAATGCATCAACAGATTCCGGTAAATATGAATATGCCGATGTATCTTTTGAAAACATACGACCTATTGAAGGTAAAATTCGTTTAAAATAAAAATTGTATAATTGTTTTATCGGAAATTTTTCAGGACGTGAAAATTCTAATACAACTATTTCACCGCCCGGTTTTAACACACGATAAATTTCATTTATACCTTGTTGTAAGTTTTCAAAATTTCTGACACCGAACGCTACCGTTACCGCATCAAACCTATTGTCAGGAAAATTTATGAGCTCGGAATCTCCTTCTTGAAATCGGATTGTTTTAGATAATGCTTTTTTTTTAATTTTCGCTTCGGCAATTTTTAACATCCCTGTTGAAATATCTATTCCGGTTATTTCTTTCGGACTTAAACGCTTGTGAATTTCAACCGCAAAATCACCGGTACCGGTTGCCACATCCAAAACCGATTGAGGATTTGATTGCTTTAAAAACTGAATTGCTTTTCTTCGCCAAATTTTATCAATATTTAGAGATAAAAAATGATTAAGAAAATCGTATTTATGTGCAATATTGTCAAACATTTCGGCAACTTGCGTTTTCTTATTTTTATCTGAACTTTTATAAGGCAGAACTGTTTCTGTTTTATTCACCATAGTATTATTTCACTAACCAAAACCCAAAATAAACGGCAGCCAAACCCAAAATAACACTTAAACCGACATATAATAATGATAAACCGAATTGTTGAGACTGTAAAAAATTAAAGTTTTCTATTGCGAATGCCGAAAATGTAGTAAACCCGCCGCAAAACCCTACAGCTAAAAATAGTTTCCAATTATCAGAAACCATTGCACCTTTATCAAACATTCCCAGAACTATGCCGATTATAAAGCTACCGATAACATTTACAAAAAAAGTTCCCGTAGGATGAGTAGTTTCAAATAATTTTGAAATTAATTGTCCGGAGCCGTATCTGAGAACACTTCCGAGAAATCCTCCGGTACCTATTAGTATGATATTCTGTATCATCAAATAAATATAATAAACGGCAAATATAATAATATTCGTAAAATTTAAGATTATAATTTTATTTTGAAACAAATAA
>DYOF01000131.1 GCA_020720665.1 Acetofilamentum sp.
CCTGACAGCGAAATAGCAAATTTTGACGGGTGAAAACACCCGACAAGTGCAAGGTAAGTCTATACCTATATGTCTGAAATTCAGACAGGTGAAAACACCTGACCGGTGCATAAAAATCGACTTTACACACTTTTTAGGGTAGTGTCGGTTTATAATCCCAAACTACGCATAGTCCTGCGCTTAAACAAAATTTATATCAAACGAAATACGGCTTTGGTTACATTTATGGCACCGTCGGCAATGTCTTTAATTGTGGCATCAAGCATATAGCAAGGTGTTGTGGCTACTTTAAACTCTTTATCGATACTTACTTCTCCGTGTTTTGTATTTTCATGAACCCCGCCCATGATTTCAATTGCTTCAGCCGTAGCTTTATCTTGCCCGATGGTTACTTTAACGCCTTCCAATACTTTTGCAACTATAGCCGGCGAAATACACAAAGCACCAATCGGTTTGCCTTCCTTAACGGCATCTGAGATAATTTTATTCAATTCCGGAAGTACCTCACAATCCGGACCTTTAAAGGCAAAATCTGATAAATTTTTAGCAACTCCGAAACCGCCCGGCAACATCAGAGCATCAAAATTTTTCATTGATAATTCTGAGAGCGGCTTGATATTTCCTCTGGCAATACGTGCCGCTTCAATTAATACATTGCGTGTTTCCTTCATTTGTTCTCCGGTTAAATGATTTATCACATGATGCTGCTCGATGTCGGGTGCAAACAATTGATATTCACCTCCTTGTTCAACAATTGCATACATGGTCATAATCGATTCGTGAATTTCGGCTCCGTCATACACACCGCTGCCTGATAAAATAACTGCTATTTTTGGTTTTTGATTCATTGTTTAGTATTTTTTTAATTTGAATTATAAAATTACAAAAAATTACTCTATTTTTATACATTAATTTTAAGCCTTCCGGAATATGAAATCAATTAACGGATTTTTAAGCCTTATCATTTTTTTCAGTTCTTGTTCAATTAGCAACAAAACAGTTTATAATGAACGAACTAAAAAAGATATTTTAATCGGCAAATGCACAAAACAAGCATTTGATATTCCAATATTTAAGGAATGGTATCAAAAGGAATATGAAGCTTACAGCCTTAACGAGCCAATTATTAAGCAACTAAAAAACTTACCGGGAATAAATGAAATTCAAATAAAAATTGTTTTCGGAACATGGTGCAGTGACAGCCGAAGAGAACTTCCGAGGTTTTATAAAATAATTGAACAAACCGATTATAAAATAAAAAAAATCAAATTAATTGCCGTTGATACAAAAAAGGAATCCGGAAATGAAAAATTGATTGATTTTGAATTTACACGCATACCCACATTCGTTTTTTACAAAAATGGCGTTGAAACAGGAAGAATTATTGAGTCGCCTGAGTTAAGTTTGGAAGAAGATATCTTGAATATATTAAAAAAATAAAGAGCTGAAAACCAACTCTTTATTAATGCCCGTTAAGAATTTTTTTTCTTCTTTTCTGCGTGTCTCAAAACATCTTTGATAATAAAATCCAAATCATCTAAAGAAAACGGCTTCTCTATTACACCGTCAAAACCTTCATCCTTGTACGTTTGATTAAAATCAGATGAAAAATCTTTATTTGTCATTGCAATCACGGGAATTGTATTTATCGGATAATCAAAATTTCTGCGAATATGCTCAATTGTTTCAAAACCGTCTGACTGTTTTAATTCCAAATCTAATAAAACCAAATCAAACGGCTCATTTTTAAGTAATAAAATAACATCGTAACCATTGTCTGCTGATTTAAAATCATACCCTAATAATTTTATAATATCGGACATAATTTTTCGTCCCGCAAAAAATCCTTCGGCTAATAAAATTCGTTTATTTTTGTTCGAAATATTAATGTTCACTTTTAATCATTTTTGTAAAGATAAAACATATTTTGTGCCGGCTGTTCTTGTGTCTATTTTGCATTACTATACATTCTGTTTGGTTAGAACGACAATATTTCTATCATATTTTACAATAAGTTTAAATTGAACCCTTTTAAATACATGATATTCAAAATACTATTGAAAATGAAAAATAATTCATTTTTTTTGAAAAAAAATTTTTTCAAAAAAATATAAAAATATAATTAAAATAAATTTTGCCAAATTCCATTTCCTTATTAAATTTACATATTCAAAATACATTAATATTTTTTTTATCATAATAAAAAAACTATTTTTACGTCTTAACAATAACTGAAATTCATAGCCAAATGATACTTAGTATAATTAAATCATTCACAACTTTCTCATTAATAACATTTTTAACGACTTTAGTATTTGCGCAGGCCCCAAAAATGATATTAGTAGAAGGCGGGACATTTACAATGGGAACCAATTCTACTGACCCCGAAGAAAAGCCGGCACATAAAGTTAGTGTTTCGTCTTTTTACATTGGAGAAGCAGAAGTAACGGTTAGTGAATATAGAAAATTTACTGTCGAAACCGGAAAAGCCATGCCTGAACCTCCGGACAAAGAATGGCTTGACACCCATGCTCCTACAAAAATGCTATATGCTTCAACCGGAAAAACATGGTGGGGTTGGAATGACAATTATCCGATGCACAATATAAATTGGTATGACGCTGTCGGATATTGTAATTGGCTGAGCGGCAAAAACAACTTAGACAAATGCTATACAAAAAATGCCGACGGCGGATGGGATTTAGACCAAACTAAAAACGGCTACCGACTTCCAACCGAAGCCGAATGGGAATTTGCAGCCGCAGGAGGGACTAAAAGTCAAAAATTCAAATACAGCGGAAGCAATGACATCAACGCAGTTTGTTGGTATGACGAAACAACCAGATTAGCCGGACCGAAAGATATTAAAACAAAAAAACCAAATGAATTGGGCATCTATGATATGAGCGGAAATGTCTGGGAATGGTGCAGTGATTATTATAAATCGTCTTTCTACAGCGATTCCCCCGAATCGAATCCGTTTAACAGCACACCATCACCATATCGCTCATTAAGAGGAGGTTCTTGGCATTATAGTGCAAACATGTCATTGATTACCACAAGAGACGGTCCGAAATCAGGTTTAGCCGATTTCAATTACGGCTTCAGGCTTGCAAAAAACAAATAAGCATTAATAAGGAGCGATATTTAATCATTTTCGCTCCTCTGTTTTACTAATGACAAATACAATAAGACATACAAGTTTATTTTATATACTTCTGTCAGTAATTTCAGTTTTTATTTCATGCAATAAAGATAAAAAAGATGCTGAAACGGCATTAATTTATTCATATATTGATGAAAACGGAATTATTGCCGATACCCTTCCCGATGGTTTATTGATTTCTTTTTCCGGTTTTTCAACACCGGAAACTCTAAGTTCTGATTACCCCAAAAAAGGTGACACTATAATTACAATTTATAAAGCTTACTTTCTTACAAGCGGAAATGCACTAAATTTGTTTGACGAAGCATCATTAAATGATAATTATAAATATGTTTTTCAAATTGACCCTGTTATTGACGGATGGGAAGAAGGTATCGGGTTAATGAAAAAAGGGAGTTCAGCTACACTGATTATCCCTTCTAAACTCGCATACGGAAGCAAACAAATAGGAATTATACCACCCTATTCCCCTTTGGTTTTTAATATCCGAATATATGATATTAAATAAGCAAAACAACAAGATATTTTGTGAAAAAACTAAGTTTATTGAAAAAGATTATAATCAGCGGACCCGAATCAACCGGCAAAACTGAAATATGCAGAAAACTATCACTACATTACAATACCGTTTTTATTCCGGAATATGCACGAAGCTATATCGAAAACTTAAAAAAAAAATATACATATAAAGATGTAGAACATATTGCAAAACAACAAATTGAACTGTTACAAAAAGATTATACAAACCATAAAGAAAATTTTATATTTTTTGACACCGGTTTAATAATTACAAAAATATGGTTTCAAGAAGTTTACGGTAAATTTCCTAAATTTATCGAAAATGAACTAAAATCAATAAAAATTGATGCTTACTTACTGTGTTACCCCGACATTGAATGGTTGCCCGACAAAGTAAGAGAAAACGGAGGAGAAAAACGAATCATTTTATTTAATAAATATTTAGAAGAAATAAAAAAAACAACACTTAAATATTTCATAATAAAAGGAGAAGGAGACGCACGCTTTCAGAATGCAGTCAGATATTTAGATTCGGCATATTGTTTGTAGCTTATATATTGAATTTGAAAATCAAACGCTATAATAAAAATTATCATGAAAATTAAAATTTTAATCATTTCCGGCTTAATCACCCTGCTGAGTTTTGTTTTTGAAAAACCGTTGAATGCACAGGTCAGCAATTCCGAAAAACTGGATGAAAATCGATTAGTTTATTGGTTTTATATCAATGTCAGGGATGTTGAAGATTCTAATACAGGAATGGTGAGTTACGGTATTCAAAGAAAAGGCACAAAAATTGAACACGGGACAATAAAAGAATATGACCGTGAACTGTGGAAATTTTTAGGAGAAGGTTCAAAAATGGCAATCGGTCCGTTTAATGATTTTGATGAAGCAAAAAAATCATTTTTATTATATAACATTCAAGATGAGCCACATGAAATGGATTCAACATTTAATGAAACACAAACTGTTTTTTGGTTTATATTACATGTTGAAAGAAGACCTCGATCCGGTTCATATAAATTAATACGTGTTCCCGGAGCAATTGCATCCGGCTATTACAGAGAATTTGAATCTTTTGTGAAAGAACAATTAAAAACTCGTGTATTAGCAATCGGTCCGTTTGTTTATATGCCTGAAGCAGAAGAATCAAAACGAATTTACCGCCTCCATTAAGAATAAAAAAAAACGACCCGGTCGTTTTTTTTTATTAACCGGCAATTGTATCAGTTTCTACAATAATATAATCAATATTGTCTAAGCGGTTTTTATAAATCAATTTAGCCTTATCAAAGGCTTCTTTATTTTCCGGTTTAATTGGTTCAACAGGAGGAGCATCTATATGTAACGGATCAATATTTTTCCCGTTTTTCCATACTCTGAAATCCAAATGAGGACCGGTTGATAATCCGGTACTGCCCACATATCCTATTAACTGTCCCTGTGAAACTCTGACACCGGATTTAATACCCGAAGCATATCCTTTTAAGTGCATATATCCGGTTGTATAAACACTATTATGTTTAATTTTTATATAATTTCCGGCTCCTCCTGTAAATGCGGCATGAACAACGGTTCCGTCACCGAGTGCAAAAACCGGTGTTCCCGAAGGTGCAGAATAATCAACACCTAAATGCGGTCTGACAATTTTTAAAATCGGGTGCTTTCTTGCATATGAAAAGTGTGAACTTATTCTTGAAAACTTTAACGGAGCTTTCAAAAAAGCTTTTTTCAAACTATTTCCTTCAATATCATAAAAACTATGAATACTGTCTTGGGTATAAGGAATAGCATAAATTTTATTGTTATAATGCTCAAAATAAGCAGCTAATATTTTTCCGTATCCGATTAAGCTGTCATTAATATACTTTTCTTCAAAAACAATTTTGAATTTATCATCTTTTTGTAGTCCGAAAAAATCAATTGACCATGCATATATTTCTGATAAATCATTTGCTAAAACAGGATTTACTCCGGCGTCTTCCATGGCAAACCATAAATTTGATTTAATGATACCGCCGGTTTCTTTCACTCTTATATCAACATCTTTTGCTCCTGTATAAACATTAAGAGAATCATTTAAATCGAATACGACATAATCGGTTTTACTTTTTTCATACACAATATAGTTTACCGTACGTGCCGTATCTTTGGAAAAAAATACAGTGTATTTCTGACCGTCTTTTATTTTTCTTACATCAAAAATGCCGTCAGCCTTTTTTAAAATACCATGTAATTTGTCAAGCACATTATATTTTTCAAAAATAGTGCTTAAAAACATACCTTGCTCTATTACCTGTGTTTCCGTAAACAAAGAATCTATCTCTATTCCGTACAGCACATGTTTTCCCTCGTTTTCAAGAGTATCTGAGCTTAAAACGGAAGCGGTGGTATTATCAGAATTTTTTAAGCTAAAAATATAAAAAACAGCGGCGGCAGCTATTAAAATAACAATTGCGTATATCAGAACTTTCTTCATATTTAAATTTTGATTATAAAAAAATACAAAAGTATAAATAAAAAAACGAAAACAGATATTAAATCTAAATTTGTCAGTAAAAATTCACTACATTCGTATTTTAAAATTTTGAAAATATTAAACACCCGAGAAAAATAATTTTTAACACAAAGAAAAATAACCGACAGAATGCCCTGATTAATATGATA
>DYOF01000223.1 GCA_020720665.1 Acetofilamentum sp.
AGATAATTTTTTGATTTATCGATATCTTCAATCATTATTTCCTCAACATTCGGGAAATTTTTGAATATTTTTTCCGAATGCGGATGAAATACCGTTATTTGAACATCGGGCGATTTTGCCAACTCTTCAATCAGTAAACGTGAATGCCGTTGCATACCGCCAACGGCGTGCGGAAAGATTCCATCGGTGCAAAAGGCTATTTTCATCGTGTAAAATTTATTTGAGCTTGTTCGATAGGTGTTCCGTTTTTGCACAGTGAGTTGTCGGCGGCAGAAAGAATTTCTGTAGCTATTATTTTTAAATCCGACTCAATTTGGACGTAATCCTGAGTTTGTATCCATTTAACTTTATCTAATTCCGTGCGTGGGAAACTGTATAGAATGTCTGCAATAATCGTAGGTTCAACTCCGAGTTCTTTCTTTTGAGCCTCGTAAATGATTGATGCCCAGTTAAATTGATGCTTTTTTGATATTATCCAAATATCAGCGACATCTTTTGCTTCAAATCTGAAAAGAGCGGTAATTTTATTGCTGAGAATATTTCTCAAATTATCAATATCGGGAAATCCGTGTAATTTTTCAGGGGTTGCATAACGATATTCAACATCGTTTACAAAATCAATTTTCAAAAGTGTATCGGATTTACGAACAAAACATTGTGCAAAAACATCCTCGAAAATAATTTTGTTTTCGAGAAATTCCATTTCGCTGCCTACGAAATTTTTTTTAAAAATATTGAATATCTCCTGAACTTTTTGCGAAAAATCAGGTTGGTTATGCACAAAAAAGTCTAAATCATCGGAATACCGGTGATTAAAATACATGCGACTAAGTGCTGTACCTCCTGTGAGATAGAATGATGTATGGTTTTTTCCCAAGAGCATTAAAATACTGTTTTGCAGGGGGTAAAGGCTCTCTTCGTAATATTTTTTGTAATCGTTCATATTTTGAGAGTATTGATTTAAACCGTATTTTAGAAATTATATCGGGAGTTAATAATTCAGTTATCTTAGATATTGGCATTATTTTTAAAATATCATACCACGTTAAATTATTCAACATTTTTATGAACAGCCGTTTAATATCATAATGCCCGGCACGGTCGGTTTCGCCGCACAGGAGTTTGTGCACGTCTTCGGGCGGGATGTCGTAGTCCCACATAAGCATTCGGTATATTTCGCGTTGTTCTTCGGTCATGGTTTGTGCAA
>DYOF01000224.1 GCA_020720665.1 Acetofilamentum sp.
ATTAATAAATTTTCGACAGATTGATAAATTAAAACGAAAAATGATTATTTTTGCAATAAACATTAAATTTTTAAAATTATGAGCAAAATAAATCCCAAAATAGATTTAGTATTTAAAAAATTGTTCGGAACAGAACAAAATATCAATCTTTTAAAATCATTGGTTAATTCGATATTGCCGGAAAATGAGCAAGTAACAACATTAGAACTTAAAAATCCATACAATCAGTCAGATTATTTAAGCGGAAAAATTTCATATCTCGACATAAAAGCGACAGATGAAAACGGTAAATGGTATGATATTGAGATACAAGTTGCACCGTATGATTTTTTCGGATTTAGATTACTTTTTTATTGGGCTAAAATGTATAGTTCGCAACTTAAAACGAAACAGACTTATGACGAATTAAGAAAAACGATTGTAATAAGTTTAATAAATTTCGATTATTTTATTGATGGCGAAGGTGAAGAACGATACCACAGACGAATAGGATTAACTGATTTAGATACAGGAAAAATTTACGAACAAACAGACGGATTAGAATTAATTTTCGTAGAATTAAAAAAATACAAAAAAGAATTACCTGAAATACATTCAACACTTGAACGTTGGATAACGTTTTTAAACAAAGCACACGAATATTCAAAAGATAATTTGCCAAAAGAATTAGCAATCGAAGAAATAAAAAAAGCAATGGAAGAACTTGAAGTAATGTATTTTAATGAAACAGAACAAGAACATTATGAAAGTCAGCAACGCCGATATTTAGACGAAGATGCTTTGGCAAAACAAGAAGAACGAAAAATACAAAATGCAGTAAATGATGCGGTTGATAATAGAAATATTGAAATTGCAAAAGAAATGAAATTGGCAAAAGAACCAATTGATAAAATAATAAAATTCACAGGTCTATCAAAAGACCAAATTGATAAACTATAAAAAATGACAAATATGAAACAACAAGACAAACCACCATAAAACTGTGATTACGTAGAATTATCAGGGAATTGATAAACTACACAGATTTTTAATAAACAAATTATAAATTAAAATAGTACGTTGTGATAAAATTCTTTAACGTGTTGATTGATAAGATTAAAAAGTGCCTAATCGAGTAGACTGCCGATAGACTAAAAGCCTATCGGTGAGCATCTCACACCACCGTACGTACGGGGGCTTCGCCCTTCATTTCGCACACAATTGCCT
>DYOF01000132.1 GCA_020720665.1 Acetofilamentum sp.
TTTTTTGACAGATGAAATTTAATTTTATTGAAATACTCCCGATAATAAAGCAATCTGTAATGATTACAGTTTTTGTTTTAGTTATGATGTTGGTTATTGAATATATTACGGTTCAATCAAAAGGTAAATGGTCTGCAAAATTTTCTAAAAATCCATGGCTGCAAATCGTTTTGGCTGCATTATTGGGTATAACACCGGGATGTTTAGGGACATTTGCCGTTGTTTCCATGTATGTGCATAGAACAGTAGGCTTTGCCGCATTAGTAACGGCTTTAATAGCAACCTCAGGTGATGAGGCGTTTATAATGTTTTCCGTTATACCAAGTACTGCTGTAAAACTTACGCTTTCAATTTTTGTAATTTCTATTTTTTTCGGCTTAATCTTAAATATTATTTTAAAAAATAAGAAATTTGTCGGTCGTACGTTTGACCATAAATTTTTACACAAAGAAGAAATTGATTGCGTTTGTTTTCAAAAAGAAACGCTGTGGTCACAAATCGTAAAAATGATTTGGCAAAGAGCTGTAATTATTCTGTTTGGTCTATTATTTTTAAGTCTATTAGTTTTTGTAGGAGCTCAACATAAACACACGTTTGAACTTATAAATACAAGCGAACATATTCACGAATCCGAATCGCACGAATTACAAGAACTTAATGAACCGGAATCTGTCAATTCTGAAAATAACGGTGAAATACATTCCGGGCATTCATGGGGTTGGGAGCGAATAACCTTTTTAATTGTCACATTATTCGGTTTATTTATTGCTTTTACCGTTCCCGATCATTTTTTAAAAAAACATTTGTGGGGTCACGTCATAAAAAAACATTTTTGGCGTTTATTTTTATGGACTTTCGGAGCCTTTTTAATCCTGCATTTTGTAAATGAAATTGTAGATGTTAAAAAGTGGGTTGAAGGAAATGTTTATATCGTAGTATTAGTTGCTGCATTAGTCGGAATTATTCCGGAAAGCGGACCGCATATTATTTTTATCAGTATGTATGTCAGCGGAACATTGCCTGATGAAGGGCTGCAAGCATTTGCTATTTTATTGACAAATTCAATTGTTCAGGACGGTCACGGAGCTATTCCGCTTTTAGCAGAATCCGGAAAAAGTTTTGTTGCCGCAAAATTAATTAATTTATTGGTCGGACTTTTGGTCGGATATACTTTAATACTAATATAAATTTTATAAACTAAATTAATTTAAAAATGAAACACTCATGTAAGGCAATTTATTACACAAAGGAGCATGGCTAACAGAATACCTCAATTACATTTAACAGAAAGTGAGGTGTTCCTATGTGCAGGAAAGAACAAGCATTATAAATAAGTATCAGCATTCAATTTACATATTATTAATTAATTAAAAATTTTTAGACACATGAAAAATTTCCTATTGTTATTATTAATTCCTTTATTTTTTGCTTGTGGTGAAAGTAAGGAAGAAATCAAATTAAAACAACAAGTTGACAGCTTAATGGCTATCACATCACAAGACCAAGTTTCAATAAATGAATATTTAAAAGCATTTAACGAAATACAAATGAACTTAAATGAAATTAAAGCTAAAGAAAATATCATTACAACTAAAACTGTAGGCGATATTGAATTAGAAGACACAGATGTTGAGGCAATTACAAATGATATTTTGTCTATCTATGAATTAATGCAAGAAAATAAAAAGAAGTTGGGTTATCTACGAAATAAGTTGAACAAATCAGATTCAAAAAACAAAGAACTTCAAACAACCATTAAATTACTGAATGATAATATCGCACAAAAAGATATTGACCTGGCAAATTTAAGAATGTTGTTGCAACAAAAAGACGTAGATATAACTGTATTAAATGAAAAAATTGCAGAAATGGACTCAGAAATGGCAAAAATGTCATTTGACAATGTAAAAAAAGATTCTGTTATCACACAACAACAAGATGAAATTCATACAGCTTTTTATATTATTGATACAAAAAAGAATTTGAAAGAAAAAGGAGTATTAGAACCGGACGGTGGATTTTTAGGAATAGGAAGCAACAAAAAAATTAACTTAAATGAAAAGGAATTCACCAAAATTGATACCCGTAAAGTGAAAGAAATTAAATTGAATAATGCAACTAAAATTCAATTAATATCCGACCATCCTGCCGAATCATACAAATTAGTTACAAATAAGTCCGGCAAAACCGAAAAAATAATAATTACTGATTTTGAGAAATTTTGGAAAATGTCAAAATACTTAGTCATTTCAATAAAATAATCAATACCGTTAAAACAAGAGAAGCGGAGTAACATTCCGCTTTTTTTATATCCGGTAATTATTTCTTATTTGTTGAATTTCAGATAATTCAAAATATTATTCAAGCTCTCTCTTAAAATAATTCTTGACAGGCTTTAAATTTATTTTAAAAATAGTTGATTAATAGCAAGTTAATCGATTAAAAATGAATTTTATAAATAATATGTATTCCGAGTATTGTTTTATTTATCATACTATCAAATAGATATGAAATTTTATTTGTAGTTCAATATAAATAAGCATTCTGTTAATAAAGTTTTTCTAAAAAATTTGCAGAAAAAAAAATAAGCTGTATGTTTGTCGCCGTTTTTTTATAAAAATTACGCAAATTTAAATAACTTATTTATATTCAATTGCTTGCGTGATTTATATAAAAAAGGAGAAAATCTCCGAACCGTTTTTTTAAGTAATAACGGTTAGTATGTTAACGAAAATTTATTTTATGAAGTTTTATTTTAAAAGCTCTATTCTTTTTGTAATGAGTATGTTATTAGCAAATAATGCCGTATATGAAAGTTTATTCAATACAGAGCATACAGAAAATAACATAAACCACAAGATAAAGCAAGCTGAAAAAAATTATATCAGTAAATATCAGTTTGAACAGGGTTATGAAGAAGCAATAGAGTTTATTAAAAATCACGAAGGATTTGCAGGAGGAAAAATGTATTTTGATGCAAGCGGTATTAAATCAATCGGTTACGGTCATCGTATTAAAACGGGCGAAGAATTCCCTGAGCAAATCACAGAACAAGAAGCCGAAAACTTATTACGGAAAGATTTTGACAAAGCAGTTTGGTACGCAGAAAGAGAAACACATGTTAAAGGCTATAAAAAAATTGTTGTCGCACATTTTATTTATGCAAAAGGAATAGGAAATTTTTTAAGAAGTAATTTCAAAAAATTGGTATTAAATAATAAACCGGTTGAGGAAGAACTTATAAAATGGAGTTATTACAGAAGTGTTGAAGGAGAAATGGTATTTAGTGAATATATTCACAATATCAGACTTTGGGAAATTGAAATGTATAATCGTGAATCTTAAATTTAATCCTTGCATAACGCAAGGATTTTTTTATTTTTATAAAAAATTTTAAACCCATGAAACACCCATGTAAAAAAGATTTTACACACCGGAGCATGACTGCCCCAAAAATTATTCATTTGCAGATTAATGAAGGTGTTCCTATGTGCAGGAAAGAACAAGCATTATAAATAAGTATATGCATTCAATTTGCAGATTATTAATTAGTTAAAAAATTTTAAACACATGAAAAAAGTATCAGTTTTAGGAGCCGGTCTGGTCGGCAAAGCAATAGCTGTTGATTTAAAAGAAAAATTTGAAGTTCATTCGTTTGACATTGACGAAGAATCGTTGTCAGTTTTAAAAAAAGAACACGGAATTAATACAACAAAAACGGACTTATCTAAAACGGAAAATATTCAGAAAGCGGTTAAAGATGCTGATTTTGTGATAAATGCATTACCCGGATTTATGGGGTTTCTAACTTTAAAGCAAATTATTTTAAACAAGAAACATGTCGTTGACATCTCTTTCTTTCCTGAAGACCCGTTTGAATTGGATGCTTTGGCAAAAGAAAATGAGCTTATTGTAATTACTGATTGCGGTGTGGCCCCCGGAATGGGAAATATCATCTGCGGATATCATAATAAACGAATGCAAATCAATGATTATAAATGCTATGTAGGAGGTTTGCCCTTCATCAGGGAATGGCCCTTTGATTATAAAGCCGTGTTTTCGCCTATTGATGTAATTGAAGAGTACACACGCCCTGCCAGATATATTCAAACAAATGAATTAGTAATCAGAGAGGCTTTAAGTGATGCGGAGTTTATTAATTTTGACAGTGCCGGGACATTAGAAGCATTTAATACTGACGGTTTAAGAAGTTTGATGAAAACAATGCAAATACCTAATATGATTGAAAAAACATTACGTTATCCCGGAACTGTTGAATATATGAAAGTTCTTAGAGCATGCGGTTTTTTTGATAAAGAAGAAATTGATATAAACGGAAAAAAAATAAAACCCTTAGATTTAACGGCAAAATTATTATTCCCTAAATGGAAACTAAAAGCCGGTGAAGAAGAATTCACCGTAATGCGTGTAATCTGTGAGGGTTTGGAAAATGGAAAAAAAATAAAACATACCTATGACTTATTTGATGTATTCGACAAAAATACAAATACAACATCTATGGCAAGAACTACCGGATACACATGTACAGCAGCATTGAATTTATTAGCAGAAAATAAGTATTCAAGAATGGGTATATCTCCTCCTGAATTTTTGGGTGAAAACGAAGATTCTTATAAATTTATCAGGAGTTATTTAGCAGATAGAAATATCGTTTATAAACATAAAACCGAACTTATTTAGATTTGTTCTAAATAAATTTGTGTGTTATAAAAAAATGTATTTATTTTGTGCTGAAAAACATAAAATTTATAATTAGTTAATTAATAATTTAAGATATGGCAATTAAAAAAGTATGGGTCGAAGACGGCTGTATTTCATGCGGATTGTGTGAAGAAGTTGCAGGAGAAATTTTTGAAGTAGATGACACATCGCAAGTGAAAAGCGGAGCCGATTTTTCAAAAAATGAAGACGCTATCAGAGAAGCCGCAGAAGGCTGCCCGGTTGAAGTCATTAAATTTGAAGAGGAATAAACTCAAATTAAAATTAAAAAGGCTGTCTGATTAGGCAGCTTTTTTTATGTTTAATCGCTAACTAAAATTTTCAACAAACAAAAGTTCATAAAGCCAAAATTTTACATATTTGCAAAAAAATTAAATTACATGCACCGGTTATATAACTAAGCATGTGAAAACTATTAAAAATGAGTAAAAATAAACTGAGGCGATTTGCTGAAAACGAAACATTTGAACATTTATTTCAACCTTCGGCACAAGAAATGTTTGAAAGAGAATTTCATTTAAAAGGAAAATGGAACGAAAACTTCTTTAAAAACGAACATCCCATTACGGTTGAAATCGGTTGCGGGAAAGGCGAATATACCGTTGGCTTAGCTCGAAAAAATAAAAATAAAAACTATATCGGAATAGATATTAAAGGTCCGAGATTATGGAGAGGCAGTAAAACAGTTAAGGAAGAGCAACTTAAAAATGTTGCTTTCATCAGAAATAAAATTGAATTTTTAAGTTCTTTTTTTTCAGAGAATGAAATTAGTGAACTTTGGATAACGTTTCCGGATCCGCAAATCAGAAAAATAAAAAAACGATTAACTTCTGCTCGCTTCTTAAATATTTACAAAACACTCTTGAAACCGAACGGAATAATTCACTTAAAAACCGATTCGAAATTAATGTTTGATTTTACAAACGAAATATTAAGTTTTAATCAATCAAAACCTATGTTTGCAGTTGATAATCTATATAATTCGCAGATTGATAATGAAGTAACTCAGATTAAAACATTTTACGAACAAAAATTTTTGAATGAAGGCATAGACATTACATACATGAATTTTATTTTAGAAAAAGAAAAAAAATATACTAATCCTGAAGAAAAATGAGTTTCCGTTTTCAATTATCATACAGAATAAAAACCGACCGAACGATTTCAATCGGTTTTTATTAAATCACCCAACGCAGTGTGTATTATTTTTTAACGCTAAAAATTATATAAAACCTCTTAAAACGATTAAAATAATTCCGTATTTAACCAATAACACATTCTTGCTTATAAATAAATATTTACAGATGCTTAAAAGCAAAAAGATATTTTATTTGTTCGATAAATTATAAGTATATTTGATGAATAAACTGATACGAAACACCCGGGTAAAACGATTTTTTACACACAAGAGCATGACTACCGGAA
>DYOF01000225.1 GCA_020720665.1 Acetofilamentum sp.
CACAATGTTTCAACCTACCACAAAAGCCCGCAATTATCGCATATTGTATGTTAGCTGCATTTTGTATTTTTCAATCATCTGATTAGCAAACTCTTTGTCTGTTAATAAACGTTTGAAAAATTCTTTTTGCTCAATAAATGACATTTTTATTATCAAGTCATTTAATATTGTGCGAATTTCACGCATAAACAAAACTGCGTCAAATTCTTTGATTTTATTAATCATTGTTTCCATATTTTAATAATTCTTTTGGACTTCTAATTTCTATTATCGGATAATTAAAACGTAAATTTACAGAATTGTATCCACGAATTCTGTCAAGATTTACAATATGTTTGAAATTCCAACTTATCAAAACATCAGCACGATTTACTGTTACTGTTGCAATATGTTGAGCATCTGTTAAACTTGTTTTTCCTACAACTTTTTCATTTATATAGGTTTGTGCAAGTTCATAAGCGTCTTGCGTTAATTCAATCTTTCGTAAACAATCTTGCGGAATTTCATTTATTAAATTTTTCACTTTTTCGGGTGCAAATTCAAGTTCTCCGATTGTAATATCTGAAACAACTACAATAAAATCCTTGTTTCGAATTCTGTCAAATAATTGAATTGTTACTTCGTCAAATTCTTTGTCGAAATATCCACCAAATACAGATGTGTCAATATAAATTTGTAATTTCATAATTATTTCATTTTCTACAAAAATACGAAAATTTCTGCTAAAAACTTAATAAATTTAGCATAATCAATTAATTTATAAATAATCTTTTCTAATAGGTGTAAATACGTCAATTATTTCGCCAACTTCAATTACGTCCATTGAATGTTCAATATTTTCAAGAATTGAATATGTATCTCCAACAGATAAAACATATTCTTGATTTTCAACAGATAATCTATATTTTCCTGAAATTATATACCCGCTTTGTTCATTTGGGTGTTTATGAAAAGGAACAAAATCAGTCGTTTTATATAACATTCTGGTTATCATAGATTTTTCTCCAATTGAAAGTACTTCAAAATCAACTCCTAAAAACTGTTTTTTAATAGTATCTGCTCTTTTTACAATATTTTTTGGTTTATTCATTTTTAAGCGTTTTTGTTTACGGAAGTTTTAATTTGTTTGCAGCTAACGGGAAACAACATGCGTAGTTGCCTGAGTGTCCGCACGTTCGTTTCAATT
>DYOF01000133.1 GCA_020720665.1 Acetofilamentum sp.
TGTTTCATGCGGAATATTAATTAGTATTATGACATAAAATTCTATTTAAACCCATATTTTAAAAAAATTTCTTTCCCTTTATCAGATGCCGCATATTTCATAAAAGCTTTAGAAATATCCGGATATTTTGAATATTTTAGAAGACTCAGATAGAGTTTTTTTTCTTTTGCATACATTGTATCAATTTCTAAAACATCTACATAATTTTTGTTGTCGTCCCAAACTGAAGTTGCATACCAATTAATGACAATATCGGCTTCTTTCTTTTTTAATGCGGGTATTAAATCTTTTGAGTCTGTTGTATAATAACTTACGTTTTTACTGACCTCATCAAAAATACCTTTTTTATCAAGAATTGTTTTGGTTTCTTTACCTACACTTCCGCTATAGGGATTTCCGATAACAACTTTGTATTTTTCATTCATTAAATTATCCAAGTTATTATCAATATTATTCGGGTTTCCTTTTTGAACTAACATAACCGCTTTATTTATACCCACAAAAACAGTATCACTAATTATATTTTCTTTGAAACCTTTTTCAATATATGTTTCTGAGCCCGGTATGTATAAATCACCTTTTTTATTTATTTGAATTGATTTATAAATATTTTCTGAGCCGCCTTTAATAATAATTATTTTGCAGTTTTCTTGTTTTTCAATTATTTCAGCAATTTCAGCAATAGGTTTTACCATAGTAATTCCGCAAAAAACTAACAATTCTTTTTTATCGGGCGGGTTTGTTTTTTTGCAAGATGAAAAGATAAGAGTGAATATAAGTATAAAGGAAAGGATTTTGCGCATAGCTCAAACTTTTTATTATAAAATAACATAAATATAATAAAAAAAAATGATATAAAAAAAAACGCACAAAAATAGTTCTATTAATGTGCGTTTTGTACCTGAGGCCGGGGTCGAACCGGCACGATATTGCTATCATTGGTGTTTGAGACCAACGCGTCTACCGATTCCGCCACTCAGGCATTTTATGAGCGGCAAAGATATTGCTTAAAATAATCTATACAAAAATATTTTAATGCAGAAATATAAATTTTGTTACGAATGTTTGAGAACCGTCTGTATTTGTACAAAACACTAAATATACTCCGGTATTTACTTTTCTTCCGTTAAATGTTTTTCCGTCCCAAATTGCCTGTCCGCCCAAAGCAGTGGTTTCAAAAACAAGTTGGCCGGATATATCGGTAATTTTTACATTAACATCGGTAACTAAACCGCTTATTGTAATTTTTCCTGAATAATCAGGACGAACGGGGTTAGGAAATACATATACGGCTGAAAATTCGGCAGCGCCTTCGGTTGCATCACTTCTGAATGACACTATGCCTTTATCTGTTAAGAAAAAAACTTCACCTGTTTCTTGATTGATTGTAATGTCATTAATATTGTCAGAAATTAAAGGGCTGTTATAGCGATTGAAGTTTCTGATTTCTTCTTTTCCGTTATCAGAAATTAAAAATACACCTGAACTTCTTGTACCTATCCATTTTCTGTCGGCTCCGTCTGTTTTTATACAAGTTACAATATCTGTATTGATAAGGTATTGCTCGGTGGTATCATTTCCGTAGGATGTTAATTGTACTCTGTCAGCAAAAAAATCATTAGAAAACACATTGTCAGGGTTGTAGTATGTAAAAACTCCCGAATCTGTACCTATCCATATTTGTCCGTCTCGGTCTTCTTCAATAGCCGTTACGTTCGGAAAAACTTCACCATTGTCGGCTGTCGGTTTAATTATTTTATAGGTATCATCAGATGTATCCGTAGGGGTATGATTATCATCAAAAACTAATATTCCTTTACTTTCGGTAAGGATTATCCATTTATGATTATTTTTAGTAACTATTATTTTGTCGGGTGATAAATTGCTTATGAGTCCGTTAAAATTAAAGCTTTTCCAAGTTCCGTCAGGTGTTTTAACAGAAACAGGTGCAGCAACTTGTTGATTTGAAACCCAAAGATTATTATCGTAATCAAAACATAAGTCGCTGATTCTGATGTAGCCGAAATCATATCCGTCAATTGTTTGCAGAGAACTGTTCAAATGATTGTAATTTGATTTAAATTGTTCGTTTTCAAATTCAAAAATACCGTATCCCCATGAGCCGATAAAAAATTGATTTTGAGCAAGCGGATTTATTGCCGATGCCCAAAAATTTCTGGCTGTATCCGGCGAAATACTTATCGTTTTCCAAGTTTCATTTTCGAAAATATTGTAAACAGGGTCTAACCAAGCTGTTGATTTATTGTTTCCGTTCGTTGTTATAATTTTTCCTTTATGGTAAGAGGAATGAGCGGTATTATTATCGTAAGGTCCGTTAGGATAAGTATATTGAATGTATGAAAAATTATCATGCACTAAACCAAAGCGATTGTCGGCAATGAAATAGTGTTGATTGTCGTCATATATTGCATAAGAAATAGCCGTATAAGTTGATAGGTCATCCTGACTGAAACTATACCAATTTATTTCTTTTTGGAAATTCATGTTCTTATCATATATTTTAAGATTTGATTTTGAGGCAAATGCAATATAAGTTTCAGTTGCTGTTATTGATTTTAAATCATTTGTTTCTTGTTCGGTAATTTTCCATTCGTTATTTTTTAAAACGTATAATGTGTCGTTTTGGTCAGAAGGATTTATTTGGTTGGCAAACAACATTCCGTTAAAGGCACATAATAAATTATATTTAAAATCGGGATTCGGTATTTCCGGATTCAAATTCCAATTTCTGTAGTCGGATAAGTTGTTATTTAATTCGGCTCTAAATAAACCGATATCTGTTGCGGCATAAAGATAAATTCCGTCAGTATTTACATCATTGATGTTTAAATAGGACGCATTTTCTCCGATTATATAACTGTCTGAAAATTCTAATTTGTCGGTATTTAAAAGTACTATACCAAAACCGCATGAAAGATATGCTGTATTATTTATAAAACTAATTTTGTTAATACTTTTATTAAAACTGATTTGTTTACGTTTTATTTCTGATAAATTATAAATAACATTATCTTTTAAAATGTCAATATTTGAATTTTTATAAGCAATAATCAGAGTTTCATTTTGTTTATTGTAGGCAATGGTTTGTATTTCGGCATCAGATAAGCCGTTAACTTTAGATAATTTTGTTACTGAACCGTCCTCTTTTTCAAAAACAAAAAGAGCCAATTCAGTAGCAACATAAACACGCAAATCCGCATCGGCTATAACTTTTGCGTTTTTATATGAGAAATGGTCACGCCAATCTTCTACTTTTATTTGAGAATAATTTTTAAGAAAAAGAGTAATAAAAATACCGAATATTAAAAAAAAACGAAAAAGATTCATAGAAGATTAAGTGAATTATTAATAACGAACTTCCTTGGAATAAATTGTTTATAAATTTATTAAGAACTCGGCAAGTTTTTTTGTTGCTAAAGCACGGTGGCTAATTTTATTTTTTTCATCAGAAGATAGTTCTGCAAAGGTTTTATCATAATCGTCAGGTACAAATATCGGGTCATAACCGAAACCGTTTGTTCCTTTTTTTTCATTAATAATTCGTCCTTTAATTTTCCCTTCAAATTGAAATTCATTGCCGTTAAAAATAAGTGAAATTACAGTTTTAAATTGTGCCGTTCTGTTTTCTGTGCCGTTCATTTTTGATAAAACTTTTCGGACATTATCTTCAAAAGAGCATTCGTTGCCGGCATACCTCGCCGAATAAACACCCGGCTCTCCGTTTAATGCGTCAATTTCCAATCCGGTATCATCTGCAAAACAATTTTGTTTATATTTTTTGTAAATATACATAGATTTTTGACGAGCATTACCTTCAATTGTAGTTTGAGTTTCAGGAATTTCATCGAAACAATTAATATCTTGTAAGCTTAAAATCTGAACTCTATTATTTAATATTTCTTTAATTTCTTTTAATTTATGAGAATTGTTTGTTGCAAAAATTAAGTTCATGTGTCTAAATAGTTGTAATTAATTAGTAATATGTAAATTGAATGCTTATACTTATATATAATGCGTGTTCTTTCCTGCACATAGGAACACCTCACTTTCTAATAAATGTAATTGAAGTATTCCGGTAGTCATGCTCCTTTGTGTGAAAAATTGTCTTACCCGGGTGTTTCATTTTTAGATATTTTAAATTCCTGTATGTCCGAAGCCGCCGCTTCCTCTTTCGGTATTTTCGAGTGTGTCGGTTTCTTGCCATGTAATGGTTTTATGTTCGGCTATAACCATTTGGCAAATGCGTTCGCCGTCGTTTATCGTAAAATCTTCTGTTGATAAATTTACTAAAATAACTCCGATTTCTCCTCTGTAATCGGCATCTATTGTTCCGGGAGCATTTACTATTCCGATTCCGTGTTTGTAGGCTAAACCGCTTCTGGGTCTGATTTGAGCTTCAAAACCTTTCGGAAGTTCTATGAAAAGACCTGTTTTTACAAGGGTTCTCTGCAAAGGTTTTAAAATTATTGATTGGTCAATATTTGCTCTCAAATCCATTCCTGCGGAAAATTCGGTTTCATAATTAGGCAGCGGATGTTTTGATTTATTAATAATCTTAACGTTCATAAACAAAATTTAATAAAATTAATATTGCTTCAAATATGAAAAAAAATTTTATAAATCCGATTGAATTTACGTTATTTGTTGTCCTTTTTTATAAATAATATAAAATACAGATAAATGGGAGAAAAAATAACACAAACACTCAGAGACAGTAAGACTGCAAGATGGGTTGCATTACTGATTGTCGCATTCACAATGCTGACGGGATACTTTTTGGCAGATGTAATGGCACCCTTAAAACCACTCTTGGAAAAAGAAATGGGTTGGAGCAGTTCTGAATACGGATTTTTTACAAGTGCCTACGGTTGGTTTAATGTGTTCCTCTTTATGCTGATAATCGGCGGTATAATCCTCGATAAAATGGGGGTACGTTTCACGGGAGTGATGGCAGGAATTATAATGGTGGTCGGAGTAAGCTTGAAGTATTGGGCTATCAGTACACATCAATTGGACGGCATGATGCTTTTCGGCTGGAAGGCACAAGTGTCGGTTGCCGCACTCGGATTTGCAATTTTCGGAGTAGGTATTGAGATAGCCGGGATTACGGTTTCAAAAGTGATTGTGAAATGGTTTAAAGGAAAGGAAATGGCATTGGCGATGGGCTTGGAAATGGCGATGGCTCGTATCGGAACCGGTTTGGCATTAATGGCATCGGCTCCTATTGCCGAAGCATTCGGCGGCGTTTCAAAACCCGTATTATTTGGTCTTCTGCTCTCAATCATAGGGCTGCTTTCGTTTGTTGTTTATACTTTTCAAGATAAAAAACTGGATGCTTCCATCGCAAAAAACAAAAGTGAAAATGACGAAGAAGAAGAGGTTTTCAAGGTCAAGGATATTTTTAACATTATAGGAAACAAAGGCTGGTGGTATATTGCATTACTTTGTGTACTGTTCTACTCCGCAGTTTTTCCGTTTTTAAAATACGCTTCAGATTTAATGGTCAATAAATTCGGTGTTGATTCTGAATGGGCAGGGATTATTCCCGGATTACTTCCTTTCGGTACAATTATATTAACACCTTTTTTCGGAAATTTATACGATAGAAAAGGAAAAGGTGCAACAATTATGATAATAGGTTCAATTCTGATTATTTTTGTTCACGCCATGTTCAGTATTCCGTTTCTTAATCATTGGATGATTGCAATAGTTTTAACCATAATATTAGGAATCGGTTTTTCATTAGTACCTTCGGCAATGTGGCCTTCGGTTCCGAAAATAATTCCGGAAAGGCAATTAGGAACAGCTTATTCTTTAATATTTTGGGTGCAAAATTGGGGGCTGATGGGTGTGCCGTTTTTAATCGGAAAAGTTTTGGATGCGTATTGCGTTACAGGTGAAAAATTAGTAGATGGTGTTGCAGTGAAAACATATGACTATACTTTACCGATGATGATTTTTACCGGCTTCGGTATTTTAGCTTTAGGTTTGGCATTTTTATTGAAACGTGAGGATAAACTTAAAGGCTACGGATTAGAGTTACCCAATATTGCAGAATAAGCTGCCGAAGTAGCTGAATCGTAAAAAATTATTGTA
>DYOF01000134.1 GCA_020720665.1 Acetofilamentum sp.
CATTGAAACGGCTGCATCTCCTGAGCTTCTGAAAATTGCATTTATTATAAACAATAACATAATTACAATATTTCCCGAAAACATTACAGACGTATATGATTTTCCTATTTTAATTACATTATCGTCAGCACCCATTATTTTCAATAAGTCTTCGGCAAAAAATAATCCGATTACGGCTATAAACCCTGAAATAAGAATTCCGGTTACAATTGCCTGAAAAGCTGCTTCTGATGCTTTATGGTTGTTATGCTCTCCGATACGTCTGGCAATAACAGCTGTTGTTGCAACTCCCAAACCGACTGCAACGGCATATACAAAACTCATTACCGATTCAGTAATTCCTACGGCAGTAACGGCATCAGTACCTAAACGAGAAACAAACCAAATATCGGCAACAACAAATACTGATTCCATTATCATTTCAAGAATCATCGGTACAGCAAGTAAAAAAATTGCTTTACGGATACTGCCTGTAGTAAAATCAATATCAGAACCTGAAACAGCTTCTTTGATTAAGCGATAAATTTTATATATTTTTTTCATAAAAAAAGCTGCCTTAAATCGACAGCATTAATTATACAAAATTAGAACTATTTATATATTTTATGATTTTACGGATGAGAAATTTATTAATTCCTTAATTATAGGTTCAGTTTCATCATGAATTGATAAAATTAAGTTTTTTAATTTACCTTTTTTTGTTAATTCCTGCAAATAATTATAAACAGGAGTCTCGTAAGTCCAAAATGTTTTATTCATAAAAATCATCGGGCTTGCATATCCGAAACTTAAATAATGATTTTGCGTTACTTCTTGAAAAATTTCTTGGATGGTTCCCGCACTTCCGGGAGAAAAAATAATTCCGCCTTTAGCGATTGTCAATAAACCGTCCTCGCGAACACTGTTAGCAAAATATTTAGCAATTTTTGATGCAAAAGGTGTAGGCGGTTCATGACCATATAACCAAGTAGGAATGCCGAGAGATTCGTAATTATATTTCGGAAAATCATTAATTACTTGCATTGCTGTATCTAACCATAATTCATCGGTGTATAAAGGAGCTGCATCTAATGTTTCAAATGCGCAAACTAATTCATGAAAGGTTCTTCCTGCAAACCAAGCCCCTAAATGCGTTGCTTCCATTGCTCCCGGTCCGCCTCCGGAAACCATTAAAAAACCTAATTCTGTAAGTTGTTTTGATAATTTAGCAATTGCCTTATAATCTTCGGTATTTCGGGCTAAATTATGTCCGCCCATAATAGCAATTACTTTTCGTTCATCAAATGATTCTAAAAAATCGTATAGGGCATCTGTTATTGAATGATCATGCAATCGTCTTGCTAATGTTTCCTTAATTGACTGAGCTTCTTTACCTGTTTTTATAAAATGATCATAAACTGTTTTATCGTATGTATTTGCGTAGGTTTCAATTTGTCCGGTATTGTATTTACCATATAAATCATCTTTTGAATAAAGAGTATTAGGATATACATTGAATGGCACGTCTAAATCGGGAAATATAAAATTATTATTTTCAAGATGATTTTTTATTTCTTGACTCATTAGACAAGCTAAAAACACACAATCTGAAAAATTAAAATCAATAACAGGTAGTTCGCAATTTACCATATCTATTTTTTGGAATGCTGTTTTTGATATTGTTTTTTCATTGCTTTGCAATAATTTTTTAAACTCTTTTTGCGACTCAATTTCTCGATAATTCATGTGTCTTAAAATTTGTAATTATACAGCAGCCCTTAAAAACTCAAATTTACTAATTTTTGTTTTAAAAAGGTACAAAAATAATTTAATAAAGAAAATTACAAAAGCTTGTTTAATAGTTCCATTTTTCTTTGTAATAATCAAACGGGCTGATTCCAATTTTGAGTGTAAAATCGGCGGCTGAAAAAGAGTTATCTGAGGTAACGCCGTATATTCCTAATCTGAAAAGTTCTTTTTTTATTCGAATTACTTTTTCAATTCCTGCAAAAAGTTCTGCATGAAAAAAATCTTGCTTGGGAATACCTAAAATTCCGCCGCCTCCTGCAATTGATATTTTTAAGTGTTTGATTAAAGGTATTTTATTGGTAATGAAACCGTTAAAATGATGTATATAATTTGCATGGAAATAACTGTTGTTTGTATTCATTGTTTTTTCTAATAACTGAAATGATTTTAATGGGTCTGAAAATAGAAACACATCAGAGCCTCTGAAATATTTATAATCGGGTAGTCTGAGATTATTTTTATTGCTGAAAATTCCGGCATTTATGAGCCATCGGGATACACCTAAATAAGCTAATTTTTGTTCGGCTTCCGCACCTATTTCAAAATATTCATACGCTGCTTCACTTTGAAATATTTCAGGAATTCCTTTTTTGTATTCAAAGGTAATTTCAGGATAGTTTTTCCCGATAATTATTTTTTGGTTTTTCTGTATGATATATTTTTGTTTTATTCTGTATTTTAGCTTTAAACTGATTTCACTTTTAATATATCTTTCAAATTCAACCGGTTGGTTTAATTCGCCGAAAACAATTTCAGACCATTTTGAAAGTTTTAAATCTGTAATCGGGTTTTGCTCAGAATAAAGAAAGCTTAATTCGGCAAACAAACCGTTAAAAATTTCCATGCGTTGTTTTATTTCTACAGATTTAGTATTCATATAATTACTACGACTGAATGTTTGCTCAACTGAGGCATAATTATTAATCATTTCAAAAGTATTTCCTATTTCAATAAATGTTTTTACAAATTTTTTAGGATAATACGTTAAACCGGCTCCTATTTTTCCTTTAAAGTCCTTATTATTAAAACCATAATCAACCATCTCTTTGGTTTCTAATAACATCCCGTTATCAAATTCTTTATTGAAATACAAAGGTAATTTATGACGATATCCGCCGACACCGAAAGGTACAATTTGTTCAAAAATACCGCCTATCATAAATTCTGTTCCTTTATAGTGGTTTTTTTGTCCCCAACCGATAAAAGGTGTGTACCAATGAAATTGATTGAAAATAGAATCTTGTTTATCTAAAAATAAATTGCTTTCATAGTATTTTTTAATACTGTCGGTTTTAATTATGAATTCTAACTCTTCGTCTTTTAGTGCTATGGGACGTGAATTTGACCAAAATACAGAGTCTTTATCAAATGCATCATCAGAATAAGATTGCATTTGGTTTGAAAAAATGTTTTTTGGCAACTCATGGTTTATCGCATAGTTTTCATATTTAATTTTTGTTTCACCCAAAATATTTCTTTTACCGTCTTTTAAGGTATAAGTTATCTCCATATTTTTAGGCAAATACACTTTTTGATTGATTTTTTTAAAATTTTCAATTATTCTAAAATTTTCATGTCTGAGCAGTGCTTGTTCATTAACAGATAAATCAACTGAAATAAGAGCAAAGGTGCTGTCTTCGATAAAAATATTACCGTAAAAAAGTGCATCTACGGTATTTTTCGGACTAACACTTATCTTGAAAATTTTGCTGCCGTTTTCAATAAATGATTCAATGTATTTATATTCATACAAAAACTGATAACTTGTTGAAATAGGTGATTTTAACGGCTGAGAAGTTAAATCGGGCAAATTAAATGCATTTTCATAAAAATTGAATGTATTTATCAGATTTTCAACACTGTAAATGTATGGATTTGATAGTAAATTTTGAACAGGTATTATTTCTTCATTTTCCATTCCCACACTTATTGTTATTGACCTGCCGGGAGCTCTTTGTTTTGAAAAATTATGATATGCAATGATGTTTTCTTTATATTTATTAGGTTTTTCGTAGTAAATATCGGCAATATATTCAATTAAGTTGAGTTTATCTTTTTTCAGATATTCATAAATACTTTTAATTTCTTTGTTTTCATCTTTTAAAGTATCTTTTGTTAAATATTGTTTTTCATATGAAGATTTAAAATAAATATTACATTCTAAAGATTTAAAGGCATTCAGATAGATTTTTCTGTTCTCTCTGACCTTTTTCATGATTTGTTTTGCTTTATCAATTTTGTCGGCATATATTTCAACTTCATCAATAGCAGATATATCAATTAAAAGAGTAACATTAACGATAATATTTTGCTTCGTTTTTATATGAATTTCTTTTTCTTGCGATAGGAAACCTGTATAACTATAAATTAACAAATAATTTCCGGCTTGTAGTTCTAAAAAATACTTGCCTTCAAAATTTGCAGAAACACCTGTTGTAGAGTTCTTTACATAAACCGATGCAAAGGGTAGGGGAGCACCGTTTTCATCAGTAATGGTTCCTGAAACTACTTCTCCGAAAAGAAACGGAATATTTAAAAAAAGAAAAAGGGATATGAACAGTATTCTGTATTTCATTTATTTACATTCATTTATAATTCATTATAAGGTTTCAAATACCGATATGTTACAAATAAAGCATGTATTTCGAATCAGGATACGGAATACATGCAAAATTTTAAAAAATAAATATTATTTTAATTTTCTTACAACATCTATTACGGTTCCGTCAACCCATTTTATTGCGGCAATTATTTCTTCGGTAAATTGAGGTTTTTCAGGTTTTCCGCATATTTTTTCAGCTTCATCTTTTAATTCATGAATCGTTTTAATAGGTAAACCTGAGTTTTTGGCTGCATCAATTAAGTCTTTTCTTAAGGGGTTAATTGCAATTCCTCTTTCAGTAACAATAACATCAATTAATTCGCCCGGACCTACTAAAGTGGTTACTTCGTCAACAATTACAGGTATTCTGTTCCTGAATAAAGGTAATGGTAAAATAACCGTTTTACTGAATAAGCAATTTTGCCATCCGCCGATTCCGTGCAATAACAATCCGTCAGAATGCGTAACTACATTTCCGTTAAAATTTACATCTACTTCTGTAGCTCCTAATATTACAACATCAACTAAACCGGCAAAATTACCTTTATTATGATAGTTATAACTTGTAAACGGGCTGGTCCATACATGATTCGAATTTTCTTTCATTGACCGAACACCTTCTAAATCAAATGTTTGTCCGTCAAGTATATAGTCAATTAATCCTTCCTCCAACATTTCAACCAAGTATTTATTACTTCCGCCGCGTGCAAATCGAGCTTTAATACCTTTTTCTCGCATAATATCACCGAAATATTTACTTACGGCTAATGAAGTACCGCCGGCACCTGTTTGAAACGAAAAACCGTCTTTAATAATTCCTGTATGTTCACAAAATTTTGCAGTCATTTCCGCAAGAAGCAATCGGTCAGGACTTTTAGTAATTTCAGTTGTTCCTGAAATAATTTTTTCAGGCTCGCCGGCTTTCTCAACTTTTACGGTATAATCGACATAATTTCCTTGTATTTGCCAAGGAACACAAGGAAAAGGAACGAGATTATCGGTAACAACAATAACTTTATCCGCATATTGTGAGTCGGCAAGGGCAAAACCAAGTAAACCGCTTGCAGAAGGACCGCTCACTCCGTTTGCATTTCCAAAATAATCTGCCGAACCGGCAGCAATTATTGCAATGTCAATTTTAACTTCGCCATCCTGAATCGCTTGATATCTGCCGCCGTGAGATCTTAAAATTGCCGTCCCTTTCATTTTTCCGTCTGAAGTATATTTTCCTAAGGGCCCGTTCATACTTCCTTCTATGTGGTGAATGGTACCGTCTTCCAAATATTGTATCAGATGTTCATGGCACGGAAATGAAGCAGAAGGAAACCATCTCAAATTTTTAACTCCCAATTCTTTTGCAATATCAAATACTCGGTTCATAACTAAATCACCGTTTCTGAAATGGTGATGTGAAGAAATCGTCATTCCGTCTTTTAGTCCGGATTTAACTAAAGCTTCTTTCAAACTATTAACGAGTTTGTTACCGTCATTCGGAAAATCTGAATTTGAATAAATTTTAGGAGCATGTTTCAAACCCGAAGGTTTATATTTTCCGACACCCATATACGGTGTGTGATATTCTCCGTTAATCTCGTTCGGAACCATTCTTCCGGCGGCATTTTTAATAAGTTTCGACATAGAATATTTATGAAAATTCAATTTAAAATTTCAATGCAAATTTATTAAGTTCTCTTTTAATAATGCTATTAAACAATATGTTTT
>DYOF01000226.1 GCA_020720665.1 Acetofilamentum sp.
TATCGCTCAAAAACAAATTTACACTCTCGGTAAATATCATTACTCAAATTTTTCCCGTAATCTTTATTTTCTTGTCAGTTTTTGGCAAATTAAACAACGAAGGCACAAGTTTAGTTTTTTACATTGCCCCGCGTTTTGGTATATTAGTTATTATTTTATTGCCGTTTTTAATTTTTGGGACACGTGATAAACTTAAATTAATACTTTCGATTATTTTTCCTTTTATATGGTTTGTTACTTTCGATTATTTCCATTCCATCTTTAATTTGAATGAAAATATACTGTTTCATAAAACAGACTATCTGCTTGTGGCATTAGGTTCAGCAATTTTTTTAATTATTGCAGTTTCAATAATATACTTACTTCAAAATACAAACGAAGAATATGAGAATACAATAATCACCCAACAAGCGGATTTAGAAAAATCGTTGACAAAAATATCAGAAAGTATCAATTATGCTAAACGAATTCAAGAAGCATTACTGCAAGGACAAAATATATTAAACAATTATACGGAAGATAATTTTATTATTTTTCAGCCCAAAGAAAAAGTAAGCGGCGATTTTTATTGGATAAAAGAACGTAACTCGAAATTATATTGCATGGCGGCTGATTGCACCGGACACGGTGTTCCGGGTGCTTTTGTAAGCATGCTCGGAATTGCATTTTTAAATGAAATATTTACCAATACCGATTATACTGCAAGCGAAATTCTTGAAAACCTGCGAAGAAAATTTAAAGAAATTTTTAAACAAGAAAATAATGAAATAAAAGATGGCATGGATGCAGCATTGTTCATTATTGACAAAGATAAAAATATCTTAAATTACTCAGGGGCAAACAATCCGTTAATTCAACTCAGAGAAAATATAATTACAGAACACAAAGCCGCACCAAACTGTATTGGAATTAACCCAAAAGAAAAGCTATTTGAAAATACTTTTATAGAGATAAAAAAAGATGACAAATATTTTGTTTTTTCCGACGGTTTTATAGACCAAGCTGGTGGCGAAACCGGTAGGAAAATAACAAAAAGAAAATTCTATGAATTGTTAATAGAATACAATTCAACAAACATTAAATTTACACAAAATAAACTGAAAGAATATCTCGATTTATGGATGCACGATACAAAACAAACAGACGACATTTTAATAATCGGAATAAAAATATAACAC
>DYOF01000135.1 GCA_020720665.1 Acetofilamentum sp.
TAAAAAAATATATATATGGTTAAATCACTTATATTAACAGGCTTCGGAATAAATTGTGAAATAGAAATGGGAGCAGCTTATTCAAATGCAGGTGCTGAAGTAACAATTATACATTTTAACGAGTTGATGAACGGTTCATATAATCTTCATGATTTTGATATTTTAAATTTTCCCGGAGGTTTTTCGTTCGGTGATGATATTGCATCAGGAAAAGTAATGGCAAATAAAGTGAAATACAAGAAAATGAAGAGCGGTAAGACTTTTATTCAAGAAATAGAACAATTTATAAATGATAAAAAATATATTTTAGGTATTTGTAACGGTTTCCAAATATTAGTTCAGCTGGGTTTATTACCGAATTTAAAAAACGATTTTGAACCTCAAACCGCATTAGTTCGTAATGATTCAAACAAATATGAAGATAGATGGGTGTATTGTAAAGTAAATCAATTTGTTAATACACCTTTTTTAAAAGGAATCGATATTTTGCCTGTTCCGGTTCGTCACGGCGAAGGAAAATTAGTGATTAAAGATGACGAAACACGTAAGCAAATCATTAACAATAATTTAATTGCACTGAGTTATGCCGATAAAGAAGGAAATATAACTGCCGAATATCCGAAAAATCCTAACGGTGCTGAATTTAATGCAGCCGGATTGACTGATAAAACCGGTCAAATTTTTGGTTTAATGCCGCATCCGGAAGCTTTTTTAAGCTTTTATAATTATCCTGATTGGGCTAAATTAAAAAGAGAAGGTAAAGAAATAAAAAGAAAAAATACAGGGCAAGCAATTTTTGATAACATAGTTAAACACATCGAAAAAAAAAGATAATCACAAAGTACACAAGGCTTATTACAAAGAACACTATTTCTTTCTTTGTGAGCTTTATGTTAAAAAAATAATTACAAAAATGAAAATAAAACGAGCATTATTAAGCGTATCCGACAAAACCGGAATTGTAGAATTAGCAAAAAAACTGAAAGAATTCAGAGTGGAAATCATCTCAACAGGAGGAACAAAAAAAACTCTGCAAAATGCAGGAATAGAGGTAATTGATATTTCAGAAATTACTAAAAATCCTGAAGCATTCGGCGGACGCATGAAAACCATTTCTTTCAATATCGAAAGTGCTTTGCTTTATGACAGAGAAAAAAATGCAGAAGAAGCTGAAAATCTTGGTATTGAACCGATTGATTTGGTAGTATGCAATCTGTATCCCTTTGAAAAAGTATTAAACGAAGGTGCAAATTTTGAAACTTTAATCGAAAATATTGACATCGGCGGACCGACAATGATTCGTGCTGCTGCTAAAAATTTTAAATTCGTTAGTGTTTTAACTCAACAATCAGATTATGAGTTATTTATAAGTGAATTGGAAGCGGGTAGGGGAGCCGTTTCATATCAATTTCGGAAAGTGTTAATGACAAAGGCTTTTAATCATACTGCCGATTATGATGCTTTAATTGCTCAAACCATGGATGCTCAAATTGATAAAAATTCGTTGCGTTTAGCATTTGAAGAAGGAAATACACTTCGCTACGGCGAAAATTCACATCAAAAGGCATATTTTTTCAAAATGAAAGATGCTGTAAATACCTTTCATGATATGAAAATATTACACGGAAAAGAGCTGTCATTCAATAATATACTTGATATTTCAGGAGCCGTAAATTCTGTTAAAGATTTGAAAAAAACGGCTTGTGCAGTCATTAAACATTCAAACCCATGCGGATTGGCACAAGGCAATATTCAAAGAACTGTTTTGGAACAAGCGTGGCAAGGCGATCCTATTTCTGCATTTGGTTCAATCATAGCATTTAACACAAGTTTAAGTAAAGAAACCGTTGAGTTCTTTGAATTGACCAACAAAGACAAATCGAAACGAAAATTCATTGAAGTCATCATAGCTCCTAAAATTGAAAAAGATGCTTTGGAATACTTGCAAAATCATAAAAATCTGCGAGTAATAGAATACGATGTCAATAAACTTCCCGAATATCCGGATTTACGATTTATTAACGGTACTTTGTTAAGCCAAGATATTGATAACAAATTATACGAAAAATTAGAAGTTGTAACCGAACAACAAATTGATACAGAGCAAAATAAAAAACTGATTGAGTTCGGACTAAATGCCATAAAAAACATAAAATCTAATGCCATTGCAATTGTCAGAGAAAAAGAAGGTAATTTTCATTTAATGGGAATGGGTGCCGGACAACCGAATAGATTAATTTCAACACAATTAGCACTTTCAAAAGCAAAAGAATTTATTAAACAAAATTATACCGGAGAAGCAAAAGAATTTGAAAATTTTTATAAAGAAGAAATAAAAAATGCCGTATTAATTTCAGATGCCTTTTTTCCATTTCCTGATAATGTAGAACTCGCAGCAGAACACGGAATTAAACATATTATACAACCGGGAGGTTCTATAAAAGATAATGAAGTTATTGAAACTTGTAATGAATTAGAAGTGAGTATGATATTAACCGGAATGAGACATTTCAAACATTAACCGGCAAAAACATTTTGTTAAATTTATTCGACTTAAACATCTTTCAACATTAAACTTAAAAACAATGAACACACTCGAAAAATTTGAAAGCCCGCAACTTAAAAAAATTCATGCCGGAAAAGTACGCGACAGTATTCGAATTGATGATACAAAGCGTATGATTGTTGTAACCGACAGAATTTCTGCATTCAATAAAAACCTTAAAAACAGTGCAATACCTTCAAAAGGTGCAGTTCTTAACACTTTAACAAATTTTTGGTTTGAAAAAACAAAAGATATTATCCCAAATCATTTTATTGAACAAATTGACGAAAATATCACTATTGTTAAAGAATGTAAACCGATTAAAGTTGAAATGATTGTAAGAGCATACCTGACGGGCTCAATGTGGCGAGCATATCAAAACGGGCAACGTATGTTCTGTGATACTAAAGTTAACGATGGTTTAAAACTTAATCAAAAATTTTCTGAACCTATATTAACACCCACGACAAAGGATGAACATGACAGTGAAATAACTGAAAATGAAATAATTAATACAGGTTTAACTGACAAAGTTACTTATCAAAAAATGAAAGAAATTTCATTAAAGTTATTCAAATTCGGTTCAGATTTTTTGGCAGAAAAGGGAATTATATTAGTTGATACAAAATACGAGTTCGGAATTTATGAAGGAGAGCTGATTTTAATGGATGAAATACATACTCCCGACTCTTCAAGGTTCTGGAAAAAAGAAGATTATGATAAATCACCGGAAGATGTAGTTCAGGCAGATAAAGAATTTGTCCGACAATGGATGTTGAAAAATAAAATCAAAGGAGATGTTCCTGATACGCTTCCTGCTGACCTTATCAACGAAACTTCAAAACGATATAAAGACATTTTTAAAGAGATAACAGGTAAAGAATTGGTCGAGAACAACTTTGATATAACAAGCAGAATTTATCAAAATTTATTAAATAAAGAATATATCAAACCGGGTTTTGTTGCTATGATAATGGGTTCAAAATCAGATGTTTCGCATGCAGAAAAGATTAAAAAACATTTAGAAAAATTTGATGTTGATATTGAAATGCGTATTATTTCGGCACATAAAAACGGCGAACGCTTGCTTGAAATTGCCGAACAATATAATCACAGTATTGAACCGATTGCCGTTATTGCGATAGCGGGTCGTTCAAACGGTCTCGGCGGTGCATTAGCGGCGAATTTGAATGCTCCTGTAATAAATTGTCCGCCGTTTACAGGAAAAGATGACATTATGTTGAATATCAATTCATCATTAATTATGCCGTCCGATACTCCTGCCGTAACGGTTGTTCATCCTGATAATGCGGCATTGGCAGCAATTCGTTCGTTAAATATTCCGCAATTTAAACAACAAATGGCAAAAGATATTCAAGATATGAAAGAGGTTTTGATTAAAAATGACACGGAGATAAAAAATTAATTATCAAGATAAAAGGAAAATTTGCCCTTTTAAACTTTACTCATAAAACCCGATTAAATATTGAAATAATGCAAAATAAATTATGAAACTGAGCAAAGTCGCAATAATAGGTTCCGGAGGCAGAGAACACGCATTAGCATGGAAATTTGCTCAAACATTAAGTTGGGAAAATGTGTTTACATTACCCGGAAACGGAGGCATACCGAACAGCCATACAGTAAATGTGGATGATTTTGAAGAAGTTGAACGCTTTTGTATCTATAACTCTGTTGATATGATTTTTGTCGGTCCGGAGCAAGCTTTGGCAGCCGGTATTGTTGACTTTTTCAATGGAAAAGACATAAAAGTATTCGGACCCGACAAGCAGTCGGCAAAATTGGAAGCATCAAAAATATTTGCAAAGAAATTTATGCAAAAATACGGTGTAGCAACTGCCGGCTTTGAAATTTTCAATACTATAAATGATGCAAAACAAACTATTGCTGAAAAGTCAGGCAATTTAGTAATCAAATTCGACGGTTTGGCTGCCGGTAAAGGTGTTTTTGTGTGTTCAACTTCTGAAGAAGCAAACAAGGCTTTAAACGAACTTGAAATTGCATACGGAGAAAAAGTTGATTTAATTATAGAAGATAAAATAGCAGGAGATGAAATTTCAATTATCGGGTTTACTGACGGACATACAATCAAATTATTACAAAGCGCACAAGACCATAAACAATTGCTCGACGGAGACCAAGGACCCAATACCGGAGGAATGGGAGCCTACAGTCCGATTAGCGACATAAGTGATGAATTAATGCAAAAAATACATAATAAAATCATAATTCCGACACTCAAAGGAATTCACTCGGAAAAGATGAATTACAAAGGAATGATATATTTCGGACTTATGGTAAAAGATACCGAGCCTTATTTGTTAGAATACAATGCTCGATTCGGCGATCCGGAAACCGAAGTTCTTTTGCCTGCATTAAAAAATGATTTATACGAAATAGCTGATGCTTGTTTGTCAAATAAACTCGAAACTATAAACTTGGAATTTGAAGAGGGCTATTTTGCCGATATTGTTTTGGTTTCCGGAGGATACCCGAAAACTTATGAAAAAGGATTTGAAATAATAGGTCTGGAAGAAATTGATAAAAATACAATAATCTTTCATGCAGGAACAAAAAAAGAAGCTAACAAAATTATCACAAACGGAGGCAGAGTTATTAACATTGTTTGTAAAGGTAAAACTTTAAATGAAGCACTGGAAAAGGCTTATTATGAAGCAAATAAAATAAATTTCAAAAATATGTTTTTTAGAAAAGATATTGGAAAACGGAAAAATAAATATTTTTAAAATTAATCGTTAAGTTTACAAGGAATTCACAAATGAAACACCCGGGTAAAACGATTTTTCACACAAAAGAGCATGACTGAAAAAAAATATTATTTACGTGCAGATTTAGAACAGTGTTCCTATGTGCAGGAAAAAACACGCATTGTAACTAAGTGTAAGCATATAATTTGCATATATTTAATTAATTGCAAAATTTTAAACAGATGACTAAAATAATAATTTTCATATCCGGCAGAGGCTCAAATATGGAAGCAATTCTTAAAGAAACAAAAAACGGAATTCTTAAAGGAATTGCTGAAACTGTTTTAGTATTTTCTGATAAAGAAGATGCAAAAGGCTTGCAAACAGCAAAAGATTTTGGCATTAAAACAACATCTATTACCGCAAAAGGTAAGAATAGAAATGTATTTGATAATGAATTGATTGAATTACTTTCACATTATAAGTTTGATTTTATAATTTTAGCCGGATACATGAGGATTTTGTCAGAAATTTTTGTCAGAACCTATAAAAACAAAATTATTAACATTCATCCTGCCGATACCAATTTGCATCAAGGATTACATGCCTACGAATGGGCTTTTGAAAACAAGATGCAGGCAACTAAAATAACTGTTCATTTTGTGAATGAAGGTGTTGATACCGGAAAAATAATAGCTCAACAAGAAGTCGATTTAAGAGGAGCAGAAACATTAGAAGAAGTAGAAAAAAGGGGACTTGCCGTTGAACATAAATTTTACTCGGAAGTTTTATCAGAGGTATTTGGAGTTAGGAGTTAG
>DYOF01000227.1 GCA_020720665.1 Acetofilamentum sp.
GCTTATAAAAAATACTGAAATGGTTTCGAAAATTATTGTTTCTACGCTACTCTTGTTACTGTTCTTAGATACAGAAGCTCAGTTTTTTGCAAAACAAGAGCACATCCCGTTATTCGTTGCCGGATTTCATTCAAACGGACATATAGAGTCGATGACCGACCCCGCTACCGGAATAAACAGATATTTGTATTTAATTGATACACAAATACATACAAGTTACTATCCGATTACAAATTTCGGAATAGGAATGATGTTTGAATACATGTATTCACGAAGCAACTATGCCTTTTTTCCGTCATTTTACAGTTACGGAATATATTTGAGGTACTTCGCCGGTTTCAAAATAAATAAACCGATATTGGATAGGTTTAAATTTTTTGCAGAGATTAATTTTAATAATTCAAATTACAGAATCGAAGAAAAGGCTGTTTATCCCACTGTTTTTGATAAACCAAATCAATACTTCGTTAAAATTCCTGTCGGTTTTCAGTTTCAAATATGGAAAGGAATTCATTACGAAACCGCTTTGGAATATGCTTATTTTGTTGGAGGTGTACGTGCTTTTTATCCAAGAATCGGGTTTGAATATCACATTACGAAACAAAAAAAATGAGGTTAGGCATACTTTTTCTAATCTTTACCCTACTTTCAAACTTAGGGTTTTCTCAAAAAAAGGATTCCTTCTTTCTGAAATCATTGGTTTTCGGTACTTCGATAACCTATAAATGGGACGGTAGTTTATTTGAAAATGATTTTTTTCAAGAATACACTTGGCATACGAACGGCGGAATATCTGTGCATAAGCAAGTTATTGTGGGGGGACAATCTTTGAAAATATTCTCAAAAAGTAGGAACAAAAGTGCGAACAGCTCGTATATTTACGGTTTATTTACGCAATATGATTTCTTTCCGAAGAAAAAATTCAGATTCTTTGCCGAATTATCCTATAACAAAGGCAACTATTGCACTTGCGGAAGGTTCGACCCTTATTCACATCCGAATTTGTCATACATCGGATACGGTTTGGGCTTCGATGTGCCTATGAAATCCTTTTCCGAGAACGTTTTTTTAGATTTAGCGTTCTATAATTATTTGATATTAAACAAAATAAAGGATAAATACAACTATACTCAATACATTATCGGCCTAAACTATTATTTCGGGAAAAAAC
>DYOF01000136.1 GCA_020720665.1 Acetofilamentum sp.
AAATTTTAGACACATGAAAAAAATCCTCATCCTTTCTATATCAATATTAACTTTACTTTCTTCATGTATTGTAAGCAAAAAGAAATTTGACGCATTAAATAATCAAACAAAAAAAACCATCGATTCATTAGATTTAATAATCGATAAAACACGACATGAATATAAGCTTCAGAGATATGCCTTTGCGGATGATGCCAAACAAAAAGATTCGATGTTAGACTCCTTGGATATTATTGTTAAACGTTTAGCAGATGATACAACTTCATTAAATTCTTCCTTAAGTAAAGCCATCAAAGAATATGAATCTGAACGAAATAAACTTATTGAAATTGAAGAAAACTTAAATAAAAAAAGCTACTTAATAGAAGGTTTAAACAGCGAACAGATAAAAAAAGAGCACGAAATTGACTCCCTTCGTAACTCATTAATTGACAAACAAAAACGTTTATCGCAATTAGAAAATATGATTGATAAAAATAAAGAAGAAGTTAATAAACTAAAAAAAATTATTAACGATGCACTTAAAAGTTTTGACAACTCGGAGTTAAACGTTTACCTGAAAGACGGGAAAGTATATGTTGCCATGGAAGAAAAGCTCTTATTTAAAACCGGTAGTTCAACCATTGACAAAAGAGGACAAGAAGCCATTATTAAATTAGGGAAAATTTTGGAAAACAACACCGATACTGAAATTTTGATTGAAGGACATACAGATAATGTCGGTCCGGATAAATACAACTGGAAATTAAGTACAGAGCGAGCCTTATCTGTTGTAACAATACTTACCGAAAACACAAACATTAAAGCAACCAGAATTACCGCTTCCGGAAGAGGAATGCATAAACCGGTTGAAAACAATACAAGCGATAACGGCAAACAAAAAAACCGACGAATAGAGATTATTTTAGTTCCTAAATTAGATTCATTATATAAAATGATGAATGAATAGGAATATTATTTCGATTAAAATCAATTCGATAAGAAATGCGAATTAACTGATTTCATAAATTTTCTGCCGATAGCTCCGGATAAAGGACTTTTTGTATCCATTGCCTCCGGGTGCCATTGTACACTTAAGATAAACGGATGCAACAGAGTATCAACCGGTTCTGACGATTCTGCAATTCCGTCAGAAGCAACAGAGGAAATTGCAAAAAAAGGTGCAAGTTGTTCAATTGCCTGATGATGATTGCTGTAAACCAAACCACTGTCTATCTTTACAATATTATATAAAAATGTTCCTTTTTTTATATAAACCATATGATTGACTGCCGTACTTTTATTTTTCTCAGCATTACGAGAATCCCTGTGAAGATACAGGCTGCCGACATCTGTAGGAATATCAATAATCAAACTCCCGCCCTGCGTTACATTTAAAATTTGATGACCTCTGCAAATACCTAACAAGGGTACTTTTCTGTTTACGGCAAATCGAATCATCATTTGCTCTAAACTGTCTCTATTTTGGTCAATTTCTCCGCATCGGCTTAACTCACTTTTCTTTCCGTATAAAGCAGGATTTATATCTTCCCCGCCTGAAATAATTATTCCGTTTGCTTGTTTCAATAAAGTTCTTACAGAATCCTGATTTTTTATTGCATACATATTAATACAAGAAAAATTATTTGTTCCTGTTGAACGCTCTAACCATTTCTCAAACGTTTTATCAAAATCTTTTGAAACCAATAGCACCGGTTTTGAAATACTATTTGTCGAAACACTTGCTTTATGCAAATTAAATGAATGTAAAACTATGATTACAAATACAATATAAACTATTTTATTCATATTCCTGAAAATTAATTATGGAAAATTAATTGTAAAACATCTCAAAGATACAAGTATATTATAATTATTAATCTAAAACTCTATTTCTATGAACACACAAATGTTAAAAATAGCAATTTTGTTTCTTATTGTAAACATTTTTGCGTGTAACACAAGCCAAGACAGCGGAAAAACTTCAACTGAATCTTTGTTAATTGAAGAACAGGGATATAATGCCGCCGAACAAGAACGTATGGATTCGAAAGAGATAAAAGACAAAATGTCAATTGATGATTTAAGCGGCGCCGGCGATATACCGAATAACGGAAACATTGATGAAACTGACCCTGATTTTAATACCGAAGAGTATGATAAAATTACTGAAAACGAATTTTTAGATGCAAAGCAAAATCCCTTATCTACTTTTTCAATTGATGTTGATAATGCTTCCTATTCAAATGTCAGACGCTTTTTAATGAATCATCAACTGCCTGATAAAGGAGCCGTGCGAATAGAAGAGATGATTAATTATTTTGATTATGATTATCCCGAGCCGACCGGTGAACATCCGTTTTCCTTTAATACAGAAATTTCTGATTGCCCTTGGAATAAAGAAAATAAACTTATACATATCGGATTACAAGGAAAAAAATTAAACTATAATGATTTAAAACCATCGAATTTAGTTTTTTTACTTGATGTTTCAGGTTCAATGGAAGACGAAAATAAATTACCTTTGCTTCGAAAATCATTCAAATTACTCTTAGACGAGCTTTCACAAGACGATAAAGTTTCGATTGTTGTTTATGCCGGTGCTGCAGGAATCGTTCTACCCCCTACTTCTGCCTCTGATAAAAAGAAAATTATTTCGGCACTCGATAATTTACAAGCCGGTGGCTCTACCGCAGGCGGCGAAGGTATTTTGTTAGCATACAAAACAGCTAAGGAAGCATTTATAAAGGACGGGAATAACAGAGTAATTTTGGCTACCGACGGTGATTTTAATGTCGGAACTTCATCCACAAGCTCTTTAGTCGAATTAATTGAAGAAAAAAGAAATGACGATATTTACTTAACAATACTCGGTTTCGGTATGGGTAATTATAAAGACGGGCGTATGGAACAAATCAGTAATGCCGGAAACGGAAATTACTTCTATATTGATAATATTAAGGAAGCCGAAAAAGTTTTTGTTAAAGAAATGCGGGCAAATTTATTTACAATTGCAAAAGATGTTAAAATACAAATTGAATTCAATCCGAATCATGTTAAAGCTTATCGTTTAATCGGTTACGAAAACAGAATGTTGGCAAAAGAAGATTTTGACGACGATAAAAAAGATGCCGGTGAACTGGGAGCCGGACATACCGTAACAGCTTTATATGAAATTGTTCCTGCAAATTCGAATTGGAATGTGCGTACAGCCGATGAGCTAAAATATCAAACGACTACTGTAACTAATAATGCGAAAAACAGTAATGAAATAATGACAATAAAATTCAGATACAAACCGCCTAAAAGCAATACAAGTATAAAAATTGAGCATCCGATTTTAAATACATTAAGCAAATTAAACGAAACATCGAATAACTATAGATTTTCGGCAGCAGTTGCCGGTTTTGGTATGATTTTGAGAGATTCAAAATTTAAAGGTAGTGTTAGTTTTAAAATGATAACAGAACTTGCCGATCATGCAAAAGGCACAGATGAAAACGCATACCGAACAGAATTTGTGAGTCTTGTAAAAACAGCAGAGCTTTTAAGCAAGTAGAACTTTTATTTCTGTAATTCCCCCGCTTCTTTTCGGTAACATAACAAGTTGTAGTCATTAGAGCGGGGTTTTATTTTTTTATTACCTGAAAAAATCAGTTTGAAAAAAAATGTTTTACTTTGATGAAGATTGTTTCTTTAATTATCTGTCATCCTTGTTTTCCTGTTTAATTTTATATTCAAACAATATTTTTCCTGTTTTGTCATAAAATGTAATGTTTATAACACGTTCATTTCGTTTCCCTGATAAATTGAAGACAGAAAAATTATGTTCATTAATTAAGGAACCTTCAACTCTTAACGGATTTATCTCATTTTCTTTTTTTGATGCGGCACCTGATGTTAAAGGAGATGTTGTAATGTCATAAATCAAGGGCTTTGTAGCTCTGTCAAGTACACTTATTTCAGAATGATGTCTGTCTCCTGTTAAAAATATAACATTCCTGATTTCTTGCTCGTGAATAAACTCAATAATATCGGCTCGTTCTTTTGAAAAACCATAATTAGAATACACTTCAAATAATCCGGCAGTAGTTAAAAACTGACCACCCATAAGCACAAACTTAAAACTTGCCGTGCTGCTGACCAATGCATCTTTTAACCATTGAAGTTGTTCTTTGCCTAATATGGTTTTATTCTCGGCTTTTAGGTCATTGGGGTCTCTGTAATAACGGTTATCCAACATAAAAAAGTCGCAATCGCCCCAATTAAAGTAAGATATAGCTCCTTTAATATCACCTGACCCATAGGACGGATTTGCCCAAAATAATTTAAAGCCCTCAAGTGTTTCGTTCTTATTCCAAAACCCTTTATCTGAATTATTCGGACCAAAATCGTGGTCATCCAAAATTGCATAATTGTGCGTATGCGCTAATAAACTTTGCATTTCTTTTGTTGAACGCGTATGTGTGTAGCGGTGTAAAATTCCTGTTTTTGTATTCCAATCCGGTTCTCTGAGGTAAATATTATCACCGAGCCAAATCATAAAATCCGGGTTTTTTTCTGATATAGTGTTAAATATCTGATAATTACTTCCATAAGATTTCCCGGGACGGTCGTATATTTCTTCATTTATATAGGTGCCGCTGCCGGTTGCAAACGAAAAATCGGGAGGATTGCTACGCCATTCCCATAAACTTAATGTTTGAAATTCAGTGGGATAGTTAAATGTAAGTTTTTTGTTATTGATATAAACATCATAGCTGTAAACATTAGCCGGTTCTAATTCATCTGCCTTTAAATGAGCTGTATAAGCATTTTCTTTTAGTGTGGTAAGCTCATCTGTCCAATGCTTAACTTCCGGCATATTCTTTAAATAATATTGAATTTTTACATTAGCCTTTTCTTTGGTTTGAACCCACAACATCACTTCTTTCATTTCTGAATATCCAACCATCGGACCCGATTGTAACAGGCTTTGTTGAGCATATAAAGCAATACAATTTATGAAAACTATTGTGAAAATAAATAATTTTTTTAACATGATTTCTAAATTTAAGATACTAAATTTGAGTTTATTAAAATGTAAACTTTGCCAAATTTGAACAAAAATATATAAAAGAAAATGATTCGTGTATTAATTTAAAATGAAATTTTAACAGAAAGAAAACACAGGATAAAAATAAAAAGGCTGCCTTCTCAGACAGCCTTTTTAACATTAATATTTCATCAGAAATACCTTTTCAATGAATACACCGTATTTATTAGTTAATTTTACAATATAATTGCCTGCGGGTTTGTTTATTTTTAACCTTGCATGACCTTCTGCTGTATTATTTGAATGGTAAATAATATTTCCGTACATATCAATAATTTGAACATTACCTACAATTGCATCATATTGTTGAGATTCTAAACAGATGTCGTTTCCGCTTGAATAAATGTTAACATTAACTAAATCATTCAATTGATTATCTATTTCAGACGATTGAACAGAAAAAACTATTCGGAAACGATTATCAAATTGTCCTGCATCGGATATAAAACTATATAATAATCCGTTTTCGATATTAATAATTTTTCCGTCGTGTAGGTCTTCAAAATAGATTTCAGTTGTTTCATTCAAATTGAAAGCCGGAATATTTATAGTAAATGTACCTGATTGTGGTGTTTGGAAACCCAAGGGTATTTTTAATTCGTTATAATAACCGGGTAATGTATTTATTGCCGCAATCATATCTTCCGGAAGTACGCTGTATATCATCGGCACACCATACCAATCTCCCGGGAATAATTTGAATGCATCATATTGAGAATCAAAGCCTGATGTTGCATCCTGAATAAATCGAACAGCCGTTTCATCTGATTTATTATTTCCGGTAACGGAAATTCTGATTACATCAATTTCATTCTTAATTTGATTTTTCTTATAAAAAGCATGAGTAGCGGTTGTTCTGGCACTTTCAGGTGTTCCTAATGTACCTGTATAATTACCGGCATCACTTCCTTCTACTTTCACAAAATAACCCTGCATCGGCGGTATGATACTTGTGCCGTTATTTACACCGGCACCATCGTCTT
>DYOF01000137.1 GCA_020720665.1 Acetofilamentum sp.
TTATGACCGGAACTCTTATAAATATATTTGCCGTTTTAATCGGCAGCACATTAGGTTTGTTATTAAAAACCAAATTGCCCAAACGAATTATTCTTACTGTTTTTCAAGGTATCGGATTATTTACTTTGTTTTTGGGATTTATTATGGCTATGAAAACCGCTTCGTATCTGATATTAGTGTTCAGCTTGGTTATCGGCGGCATAATTGGTGAACTTCTTAATATTGAAAAATTTACCGAAAATCAAGCCGAAGCAATTAAACGTAAAATAAAATTCGGTGGTGAGAAATTCTCAGAAGGTATGCTCACTGCTTTTTTGCTTTATTGTATGGGCTCAATGACAATACTCGGTGCAATGGAAGAAGGAATTAAAGCCGATTCAACCCTCTTAGTTACTAAATCGGTTATGGACGGCTTCTCCTCTGTTGCATTAGCTTCTGCTTTCGGAATCGGTGTGGCATTTTCAATTTTCCCGATGTTTTTATTTCAGGGCGGACTAACTCTTTTAGCCCTGTATTTCGGCGAATTTATTGACCAAAGTATCATTAATGAACTGACTGCTGTGGGCGGAATTTTATTAATCGGTTTAGGAATTAATATCCTCGATATTAAAAAAATTAAAGTCTTTAATTTAATCCCGGCACTCGTTGTTGCTGTTCTTATAACGTGGATTAAAATTGAATTTAATTTGAATTTTTAAATTAGTTTTGTTGATTTGAATAAAAGACAATAATATCTTTTATTTTTCGTTCATACGAAAAAAAAATGATGAAAATAGGATTAAATAGTATTCTGATGCTGCTTATGATAACAAGTGTCAGTTGTCAAAACAATACAAAAATGAATTCGGATACTTCCGAAACTGTTATAAAAAATATATCCATGAAATTACATACACTTACAAAAGAAGAGGAATATGTTATCCTTCAAAAAGGAACCGAACGTCCGCATACCGGAATATATAATGATTTTTTTGAAGAAGGAACATTCAATTGTAAGCAATGCGGAGCAGAATTGTACAAATCGGATGCTAAATTTGACGGACATTGCGGCTGGCCCTCATTTGATGAAGAAATTGAAGGAGCCGTTAAGCGAATCCCTGATGCTGACGGCAGACGTACCGAAATTGTGTGTGCAAATTGTGGCGGACATCTTGGTCATGTTTTTTTTGGTGAAGGATTTACCGACAAAAATACTCGCCATTGTGTAAACTCAATATCGCTTAGTTTCAGTCCGTTAATTAATGTGAAAACATTTAATACCGAAAAACCGATAAACGATACTGCCATTTTCGCTTCGGGTTGTTTTTGGGGAACCGAACATTGGATGAAAAAGCAAAAAGGCGTTATTTCTACCGACGTCGGATACATCGGCGGACATGTTGATAACCCGACCTACGAACAAGTCTGTTCTAAGAAAACCGGACACGCCGAAGCCGTTCGAGTTGTGTTTAATCCCAAAGAAATTAGCTATGAAGAATTATGCAAAATATTCTTCGAAACCCACGACCAAAGTCAGATGAACCGACAAGGACCCGATATCGGTGAGCAATACCGCTCTGAAATTTTCTATACAACAGAGGTGCAAAAAGAAATTGCCGCAAAACTCATTAATCAATTGGAAGCTAAGGGCTATAAAGTGGCTACGAAACTGGGTAAAGCATCAAAATTTTGGATTGCCGAAAATTATCATCAGGATTATTATGAGCATAAAGGCACAACACCTTATTGCCATTTTTATACGAAGAAATTTTAACCGGCTGTTGTAATTCCTTTGCCGAATGAAGAAATAAATATTTAAAAAGATTCGAAAAAATGTTTTACAAAATGTAGAATTTTTATTCTTAACTCTGATAAACAAAAAATAATTAGCATTTTTGGGACTTTAAATCCGTAATTATAAATCATGATACGTTTAAAAAACGCAACATTTATAGATTGGAAAACGCTTGAAATAAAACAAACCGATATTTTAGTTGAAGAGGGTATTAACGGAACCTTAACATTTAGTGATAAAGTACCGCAAGAAAATACAGAAACGATTGACTGTAGCGGTAAAATTGTTACAAAATCTTTTGCCGTGGGGCATCATCATGTGTATTCCGCATTGGCAAGAGGTATGGGTGCACCCCAAAAAAATCCTGAAAATTTTTATGAAATTCTAAAATATGTTTGGTGGACTTTGGATAAGGCTTTGGATAAAGACATGATTGAAGCAAGTGCTTTGGCTACTGCCGTTTCTTGTGCAAAATCAGGTTCCGCATTCGTAATTGATCATCATGCTTCGCCCAATTTTATAGAAGGTTCATTAAAAGTTATTGCCGGTGCTTTTGATAAAGTCGGCGTCAGTCATTTATTAGCCTATGAAATTACTGATAGAGACGGAGCAGATAAAGCGGAAGCGGGTTTGAACGAAACTGAAGTATTTTTAAAAGCAAATCAAGCATTAGTCGGTTTACATGCTTCGTTTACAGTGGGTAATCAAACAATGAAAAAAGCTGCGGATTTAATGCATAAATATCATTCAGGTTTTCATATTCACGTAGCCGAAGACCGATATGACCAAGACCATTCGTTAATTAATTACAACAAACGCGTAATTGAGCGTTTAAACGATTACGGAGTTTTAAATTCATCCAAAACAATATTAGGTCATTGCTTGCATTTATCTGATAATGAACGTGAATTAATAAGCAATTCAAATGCATGGGTGGTTCAAAATACCGAAAGTAATTTGAATAACAATGTAGGTTATTTTAATGCAAAAAATTTAGGCGAAAAATTAATGCTCGGAACAGACGGGATGCACAGCGATATGCTGCGTTCCGCTCAACAAGCTTTTTTTGTCGGACAAGCTTTTGATACGATTGATTATCCCTGCGTATATAATAGGTTTCGAAATGTTCATCGTTATTTAGCCGAAAATAACTTTTCGGGAGACGGAGAAAATAACCTGATTATAATGGATTATAAATCGCCTACGCCGATATCTGCCGAGAATTTTTTAGGGCATTTTGTATTCGGATTTAATTCAAACGATATCATCCACGTCATTTCAGACGGAAATTTAATTGTAAAAGACCGAATTATTCAAAATGTAAATGAAGCAGAAGTGATGAAATTTGCTCAGGAACAAGCGGTAAAACTTTGGCGAAAAATGAAAAAATAAAAAATAATAAAATATTAATCGGTCAATACGTTTTAGGGTTTGACAGACAAATTTATACTTTTACACTTTTAACTTTTAACTATTTTTTATGGATTATATACAAATTATAGGATATTTTGCTTCGGTTGTAATTGCTGTGTCAATGACAATGAGTTCAATTGTTAAATTCAGATGGATAAATTTAGGCGGAGCTACATTATTTTTAACCTACGGTTTGTTGTTTCGTTCATATCCTATTGTAATATTAAATTCCTTTATTATTTTGGTTGATATCTTTTATTTAACGCGAATATATTCTAAAAAAGAACTGTTCACTTCATTAGAAATCAGCGGTTACAATAAATACCTGTCGTGTTTTTTAGACTTTCACAGAAAAGAAATTGAACGTTTCTTTCCGGGATTTACATACAAACCCGAATTAAATACAATCAGTTATTTTATTCTGAGAAATATGGCAGTAGCGGGTATTTTTTTAGCACATAAATCAGATGATAAAACCATAAAAGTAGGCTTAGATTATGTGATTCCGGAATATCGCGATTATAAAAACGCAAAATTTATTTATCATCGAATCAAAGACCGGTTTCAAGCACTCGGCATCGAAAAAATTGTTGTTGTTCCTCAAACTTATGAACACATTAAATATTTGACAAGAATCGGTTTCGAAAAAAATACAGAAGGTTTATACGAAAAATCTATATAATTTACTCAAACTAAAATGAAATTGATATTTATCATTTTAGGTTCTTTATCATTAACATTCGGTGTTATCGGAATCATTATTCCGGGGCTGCCTACAACTCCCTTTATTTTATTATCAGGCTATTTCTATTTCAAAAGTTCCGACAAATTATATCATTGGCTTTTAAGCCAAAAAATTGCCGGAAAATATTTAAGAGATTATCATGAAAAAAAAGCCTTTTCAAAAAAAACTATTGTATCGGCTGTTATCCTGATGTGGATTATGATTAGTGCTTCCACAATATTTTTAATCCGAAATAATGAAATCAGAATAATCATTTTTTTTATCGGAATTATCGGTACATTTGTTATGTTGTCGTTAAAAACCTATAACGATAAAAATGATTGTGAATAAAACATCCGAGAGAACTATGTAAGGCACAGTAAAGCCAAATGATTTTTACACAACGGAAATCGACTGACAAAAAAATAATTAATTGAAGAATATCTGATACATGAAAATTCTTATAAAACATGCAAGGATTGTTACATCCGAAAAAAACTTTGTTTCAAATATTATAATCGAAAAGGGTATTATTGTCGGAATTAAAGATTCTGTTATTGAAAAGGATTTCGATGAGATTATTGATGCAACAAATAATTATGTTTTTCCCGGTGGAATAGATCCTCATGTTCATATGCATTTACCTACTTCAGCCGGGTTTTCGACTGATGATTTTTATTCGGGAAGTAAAGCAGCTTTAATCGGCGGAACCACTACTCTGATTGATTTTGTAACACCCCGAAAAGAACAAAATCTTGTTGAAGCTCTTAAGCAAAGAAAAAAGGAAGCCGAATCATCGGTTATCGATTACAGTTTTCATGTGTCTCCGGTTGATTGGCATAATAATATTGAAAACGAAATAAATGAAGTCATAAAAAACGGTGTGAATTCATTTAAAGTATATATGGCATATAAAAACAGTATCGGTTTATCGGATGAGGTTTTAGTAAAGGTTATGAAATCGGTGGCAAAAGTCGGCGGATTATTAACCGTGCATGCGGAAGACGGCGATACCATTGAAAAATTAAGAGATGAGTTTGCCGCAAAAGGGAAAACAAGTCCGATGTACCATGCTTTATCACGACCGAACTATACTGAAGCCGATGCCGTAAAAAAAATAATTGAGTTTTCTGAAAAAACATCCTGTAAAGTCTATATTGTTCATGTTTCAACTCATGAATCTGTTAAATATATAAAAGAAGCCCAAACTCGCGGAATACATATTTATGCCGAAACATGCCCGCAATACTTGTTATTTGATGATTCAAAACTAAACGGAGCATTTTCTGAAACGGCTAAATTTGTGTTTAGTCCGCCGCTCAGAAAAAAACACGATAATACAGCGCTGTGGAATGCCCTATCAGAATCAGTTATTCAAACCGTAGGAACAGACCATTGTCCGTTTAATTATGAACAAAAGAAAACAGGCGAAAATGATTTTCGAATAATACCCGGCGGAGCAGGCGGTACTGAACATCGATTGAGTTTACTATTTACATACGGAGTGTTAAAAAATAAAATCAGTTTAAATCAGTTTGTCGCTCTTACATCAACAAATGCGGCAAAAATTTTCGGGTTATATCCTCAAAAAGGAGAAATTGCAGTAGGTTCTGATGCCGATATTGTCATTTGGAATCCTGAAACAGAAAACAGGATTTCAGTGTTAAATCATCATCAAAATTGTAATCTTAATATTTATGAAAATTTTAAAACAATAGGAGAGCCTGAAGTAATAATTTTAAAAGGAAGGATTGTTTACAAACAAAAACAATTATTTTTATCAAATCGAAACGGTCAATTTTTGAAACGATAAAATTGTAATAAGGGGGCTTCTAAAAATTAGATTTTTCGAGGCGGACAAGGTTTTTAAAACCGGAGTTGTTGTAAATGAGGATTTAAAAAATTGAAGTCCGACGAAGAAAAAGCAATTTTTAGAACTCCCGTAAATAAGTTTAGTTCAAAGAAGCTGAGCCGATGTGAAGAGAAAATCAAGTATAAAAAATTACGAGAAGCAATCATTTTTTTAATCTTTATAAATGCAAAATTTTTAGATTTATGAAACATCTATTGTGCATGAAAGAACAAGCATTATAAATAAGTATAAATACTCAATTTGCAGATTATTAATTAATTATAAATTTTT
>DYOF01000228.1 GCA_020720665.1 Acetofilamentum sp.
CCGTTAGCGGCAACTAAACGGAACAGCAAATGCTGATGTTATAAAAGCCGAAGAAGTTGCTCTAACTTTATTAAATTTAGAGTATGATAATAAAACATATAACACAGAGAGTAAAACCACCCTAATTTGATTATTTTGTCGAAAAAAAAGGACATTTAAAAAAAATCCTTTCAAATATTATTTTTTTAACAATTTAATCTGTTAAAAATGAATAAAATAAAATCAATAGTTTTAATATTTGCAGTTTTGTGCATAAGTATTATTCAAGTAAAAGCGACCGAAAATCCGGTAAAAGAAAAGAAAACTGCCGAAAGCGTCTTAGTATTGGCTGATTCTTTCGATGAATTGACTGCTGAAAATGCTAAAATTTTGAAAGCTGAAATCAAATCATTGCCGGTCGGCGAACGAATAAAATTAGCAAAAATGTCGATAAAACAAGCCAAAGAAGGCGAAAAAACAGGAGAAACCGTAAAAGCAAAAGCAGGTTTGTATGTTTTAGCAGTTATTTTACCGCCCCTTGCAGTTGGTATTCATACACATTGGGGAATGCCTACGATTTGGAATGTTGTTTGGACATTAATGGGTGATTTGCCGGGTATCATTCACGCATTCATAGTATTAGGTCGCTAAATATTAACTTAGAGGCGGAATTTTTCCGCATCTTTTAAAATAAAAAAAATGAAAAAATATGTTATTATAATACTATTTACGCTAATATCATCAATCATTTTTTCACAGGAAAATGAAACAAAAACAATCTACTGTGAATTAGTCGGAACATCAACACTGCTCGGCAAAGTAACAGTTGAAATTGATATGGGGGAAAGTAAAGGATTTTTAGCCGTCAACACATCTTACATTACAGATGAAAAAGGAAAACTTAAAAAATTCAACAGTATGGTTGATGCAATGAATTTTATGGGCGACAAAGGCTGGGATTTTGCACAAGCCTATGTTGCAGGTGAAAACGGAGCTTATGTTTACCATTGGCTGCTAAAACAGACGATTGCCAAAGGAAAAGACGGACAATATTATCCGGTAACAAAAAAAGTTTTCGGCAATTAAAATCATAAAAAAAATCGTAACTTTGTATCAGTAACAACATAAACTGAAATATCATGAAATTTGTTGATATAAAGAACGATATAGCATTTCGCAAGATTTTTG
>DYOF01000138.1 GCA_020720665.1 Acetofilamentum sp.
TTTCATAACGGAAGATTAAAATTTATGTAAAAATAATAAATTCTTTGAATTTCAAGAAAAATATTTTAAAAATTGTACTGAAAAAATGGATTAAAAATCGTAATTGAAAAAAAAATAAAAAAACTTTTCTAAATTGTAACCAACGGCACAATATTTTCGTAATAAAAAATAAAAGAAAAAGAATCTTGAAATTAACAACTGTTATATTATTCCTTTTTTTAGGTGTTTGCGGAACAAACGCACAAAGATTTGATATTCTTAACGGAGATACCGTTAATTTTGTAGATACACAAAACAATAAACAAGGATATTGGTTAACTGTAAATCCGGAATCGTTACAAAAAATTCAAGAAGGAAATTATTTTAAAGGAAAAAAAGAAGGAATTTGGAAAACCTATTATGTTAACGGAAATCTTAAATCAGAAATCAGTTATAAAGACGGAGAAAAATATGGTTTTGCAAAAATTTATTACGAAAACGGAAAACTTGCCGAAGAAGGTATGTGGCTGAAAGATAAATGGGTAGGGAAATATAAGTCGTATTATTCTAACGGAAAACTCTCATACTTATGGAATTACAATGATTACGGAAAAAGAAGCGGTTATCAGTTATATTTTTACGAAAACGGAAATATTAAAATAGATGGGGAGTGGTTTGACGGCAAAGAAAACGGACAAATTAATGAATATTATCAGTCAGGAGTATTAAAATATCAAAAAGTATTTTTAAACGGGAAGTGCGAGTGTCAATCTGTAAAAATATACCGAGAAGAAGAAAATATTAAAAAAGAAAATCCGATAAAAATAGATTCTGTTATAAATTCACAAACCGATATAAAGTTTGTTACGGAAGTTGATACAATAAAAGTCTTTAACGGAACAGGGAGCTACATTTTATATCGCAAGGATAAGAAACCGGAAAGAGAAGGCGAGTTTATTGACGGAATTTTAATGAACGGGAAAGAATATATTTATAACGCAATAGGAGAACTAATTAAAATACAGGAATATAAAGACGGACGACCAAAAAAAACAATTGAATAAAAAAAGCCCTTCAAATTTTTGAAGGGCTTTTTTTAACCGCATTTTGAAAAACCACACGATTGGCAAATCAAACAGCCTTCTTGAAAAACTAAAGAACTTGAACCGCATTCAGTACAAATTTGTCCTTTTTTAGCTTTAGTTCCGTCCGGAATATACATTTTTAGAGCACGTTCAATTCCTTTTTTCCACGTGTTAATTGTGTCCGTTTCAAAATATAATGAAGAAATTAAATTAACAGTGTGTTGAACCGGCATACCGTGTCTTAAAACACCGGAAATAAGTTTTGCATAATTCCAAAATTCCGGATTAAATTTATAGGACAAACCTTCAATAGTAATGTTGAAACCAAACTTATTTTTGTATTTAAAATCATATCGTTTAGAACCGTCTTCAAAACGTTGTTTAATTATTTTCCCTTTGGTTATTGATTTTGGTATAGGCAATGCATCTTCTTCCGATCTGCCGGAGAAAATTTCATACGGAAGCCCGTTTTGAATTCCTATAAATGCAATCCATTCCTCATCATTATTACTAAAATGAATGACATCTGCGTCTAATTCCTGAGGCCTCTTGGTATGATTATTTGCATAATTATCGGCTTTATTTTGTTTCGTTTCTTTAGCAGAAATCAAAACGCCGTCGCGAGAACCGTCTCTATAAACAGTAACACCTTTACAGCCGCTTTTCCATGCTTCCAAATACACATCTCCCACTAATTTTACAGTAACGTCGTTTGGTAAATTTACGGTAACGCTTATGGAATGGTCAACCCATTGTTGAATTTTTCCTTGTAATTTTACTTTATTTAACCAGTCAACGTCATTTGAGCTTGCTTTATAATAGGGGGAATCTTTAACTAATTTTTCTATTTCTGAAATGCTCATTTGTTTTGTTTGTGCGGAATCTATTCCGTTAGCATTCAACCAAGTCATGAATTTGTGGTGGAATACATTATATTCTTCCCAAGAATCTCCGCTTTCATCAACAAAACTGACAATCACGTCTTTATCATTCGGGTTAACTTTTCTTCTGCGTTTATAAAACGGAAGAAAAACAGGCTCAATACCTGATGTTGTTTGAGTAAGAATGCTGGTTGAACCGGTAGGTGCAATGGTTAATAAAGAAATGTTCCTTCTGCCGTAGATTTTCATTTCTTCATATAATTCAGGGTCGGCTTCTTTAATTCGGTTTATAAAGGGATTGTTTTTTTCCTTTTCGGTATTATAAATTTTGAATGCTCCTCTGTTTTTTGCCATATCAACAGACGAACGATAAGCTTCAACTGCTAATGTTTTGTGAACTAAAACAGAAAAATCTGTTGCATTTTCACTGCCGTATCGTAAATTTAATGCCGCTAACATATCTCCTTCTGCGGTAATTCCGACACCGGTTCTTCTTCCCTGTAAGGCTTTTTCTTTAATGTTTTCCCAAAGCTTACGTTCTGTTCTTTTTAGTTCTTCTTTTTCCGGGTCTTTATCTATTTTAGTTAAAATACCGCCAATTTTCTCAAGTTCAAGGTCTATAATATCATCCATTATTCGTTGTGCATAGCGAGTGTGAAGCTTAAACTTTTCAAAATTAAATTTTGCATTAACAGTAAACGGCTCATCTACATAACTATACAAATTTATTGCTAATAATCGACAACTGTCGTACGGGCATAAGGGAATTTCTCCGCAAGGATTAGTAGAAACTGTTTTAAAGCCATGTTCAGGATAATTGTCGGCAACGGATTCTTTTATTACGGTGTCCCAAAACAAAATGCCGGGTTCGGCAGATTTCCATGCATTATTAATAATTTTTTTCCAAAGTTGTCTGGGGTTAATGATTTTTTTTACAATCGGATTCTCCGAAACAATGGGATATTGTTGTTGATACGGTTTGTTCTCGATAACGGCATTCATAAACTCGTCATCAATTTTTACCGAAATGTTAGCTCCGGTTATTTTGCCGGCTTCCAATTTTGCATCAATAAAACTTTCTGAATCCGGATGCTTAACCGATATTGATAACATTAATGCCCCTCGTCTTCCGTCTTGTGCAACTTCTCTTGTGGAATTTGAATAGCGTTCCATAAAAGGAACAACGCCGGTAGAGGTTAATGCACTGTTACTTACCGGGCTGCCCTTCGGACGAATATGTGATAAATCGTGGCCTACTCCACCTCTTCGTTTCATTAATTGAACTTGTTCTTGGTCAATTTTTAAAATACCGCCGTATGAATCAGCAGGATTATCATCGCCGATAACAAAACAATTAGAAAGCGAAACGGTTTGAAATGTATTGCCGATACCGGACATCGGACTGCCGGCCGGAACGATGTATTTGAAGTCTTTAATTAAATCAAAAACAGCTTCTTCCGAGAGCGGATTCGGATACTTATTTTCAATTCGGGCAATTTCTTTTGCTAAACGAAGATGCATTTGATTCGGGCTTTTCTCATAGATATTTCCGTGAGAATCTTTAAGAGCATACTTTGTTGACCAAACTTTTGCGGCAAGTTCATCGCCTTTAAAATATTGTAAGGCTTCTTCATAAGTTTCATCAAATGTATAGCCGACCGTTTTAGCTTTCATATTAAAAGCTGTAATTTGTTCTGTAATTTGCATCCGTATAAATAATTTAATAGTAGAAAATATGGTTTTTCAAAAATAAAGTAAATCCTTTACAGTTCAAACTTGAATTATTAAAAAAGGCTTTGTTTAAAAGCCTGAATAAATTGAAAATCAACAAATAAAACTGTTAATAACTATAATTTTCGGTAATTTTATTGATTAAATTTTTGCTTTACTCCCTGCAACATTTTGTTTGTCATAGCCTTAATGTCATGTTTTGTTTCTAATCCCCAATCGGTCTGTGCTTGAGTGTCATCAATACTTTGGGGCCAAGAATCAGCAATTGCTTGTCTGAAATCCGGTTGATAAGAAATTTTAAAATTCGGGATGTGAGTTTTAATTTCTTCGGCTAATTGTTTCGGTGTAAAACTGATTCCGCCTACGTTATATCCGGAATGCACAAGTATTTTTTCTTTCGGAGATTCCATTAATTTTATTGTTGCGTTAACGGCATCTTCCATAAACATCATAGGTAATGCAGTATTTTCGGAAAGAAAACAGTTATATTTTCCGGATTTTACAGCTTCATAAAAGATTTCAACAGCATAATCGGTTGTTCCGCCACCGGCTTCAGTTTTATAGCTTATCAAGCCGGGATATCGAATGCTTCTTACGTCAACATTATATCGTTTGTAAAAATATTCGCACCAACGTTCTCCGGCAAGTTTACTTATACCATAGACGGTTGACGGTTCGGTTATAGTTAATTGTGGTGTGTTTTTTTGAGGTGTGGTAGGACCAAACACAGCAATAGAACTGGGCCAAAATATTTTTTTTACATCCTCAACTTCTTTTGCCAAATCAAGAATGTTTAGTAAACTCTGCATGTTAATATGCCATGCTTGAAGCGGTAGTTTTTCTGCGTTTCCGGAAAGAACAGCAGCTAAATGATATATTTGTGTGATTTTATGTCGAATAACGTAGTGAATTAAACGTTTATCATCCATAACATCTAAAATTGCGAAGGGTCCGGCTTCTTTAATGTCTTTAGGCACTTCTCTTAAATCTGTAGCAAAAACATTTTCATTTCCGTGAAGCGTTCGAAGTGCTGTAACTAATTCAGAACCAATTTGTCCGGCTGCGCCGATTACTAATATTCTTTCCATTATTTTGAGTTAAAATTTCTTTCAAAAATAAGAAAAACCGATGAAGTAAACGAAAAAAAAGAAAACAAAAATTGCTTTTTAAAAAAACATGATTATTTTTAACAAATAATTTATAAAAATAAAAACAAATGAAAAAAAGAACATTAAGCATTTTTGTTTTGATACTTGCGTTTAGTTTTTCTTATACGCATGTTCATGCTCAAGCCGATAAAATTGTCGGATTATGGAAAACCATTGATGATGAAACCGGAGAGGCAAAATCGCACGTTAAAATCTATAAGGCGAAAAGCGGAAAATATTTTGGTGTTATAAAAACACTTTTGAAAGAAGCACAAGATAAAAAGTGTGAAGAGTGTAAAGGCTCTTTAAAAGACAAACCGATTGTAGGGATGGTTATTTTGATTAATATGGAAGAAGCCGGAAAAGAATTAAAAGGCGGAAAAATCTTAGATCCGGGGAACGGAAAATTTTATCATTGTACAATGGAAATTGACGAAAAAAACCCGAACAAATTAAAAGTCAGAGGCTCACTTGACAGTTGGGGCGTAGCAGGAAGGACACAAAGTTGGTATAGAGTAGAATAAAAGATGCCGGCTTCTAACCGGCATTTTTTATTACATGATTTAAATACTGATTAAACGGTTTTTGTATTTTATATACGGAAATAACAGTATCTATAAACGCTTTATTTTCAACATCGTTATTTGTAAATTCTTTAATAACGGTATAGCTTTTATAATTTATCAGCTTAATGTCTTTAAATTCTTTTGAGAAACCTTTGGGAGCCGTTTTTAGCTGTTCTCCGTACATTTTCGGAAACGTTTTTGAGAACAAAGGCTCATTTATAATTTCCCTTAAGGTATCGGCATCGTTGTATATATCGTTTCTGACCGATTTTAAAACAGGAGGTGAAGGACAATAAATGCCGCCTCCGGCAAAAGAAGCGTCCGGTTCAATGTGAATATAATATCCGGCAAATTTGCTTTTTTTACCGCCGTCAGCAATATATGCCCCCATATTTGTTTTGTAGGGGTCTTTGTTTTTTGAAAATCGCACATCTTTATAAATCCTGAACACGCATTCTTTTGCCGAATGTACATTTATTTCTGAATCAAACTCTTTAATTTTTAATATTAAAAAATTAACGAAAGATTCAAACGACAGCCTTGCCTCATCATACATCAGTTTATTTTCGTTAAACCAATCTCGGTTATTATTTTGTTTTAGTCGGCTTAAAAACTTAAGAATTGTTTGCATCTGTCTAAAAAT
>DYOF01000139.1 GCA_020720665.1 Acetofilamentum sp.
ACTATTCACTGAAAACAATGCACTATTCACTGAAAACAATGCACTATTCACTGAATTTACTCATTTCCATCAATTGCGATTACTCTACACATAGAGCTTTCCATTTCAATTCCTTTTAACGGGAATAATCCAATCCAAACGCGTTTGTTGCTTACTTTTTCGATTTCGCCGCCTAAGTTTTCGGCATGAATTAAACCTTTTGGGAATAATTTAAGGTGCATAACTTGATAATAAACGTCAAGCGGAAACATTTCGTCCCATTTTTTGCCGTAATCTTTGATTAGTTTTTCTTCGGCTTTGATAAATGCTTTCGGATGCCAATCTCTAATGATTGTATTCATCGGGTGGTCTGCACTTCCTGCGTCAACACCAATCCATTTAATTTTCATATCTAATGCCCATTGGTGAAATTCAGGAGACGGACCGGGGTGATTTACAAAATATCGCAATTCGTCACTTTCAGGTTGATCCCAAGCGTATTTATGATATCCGGTGTTGATAATCAAAATATCACCTTTTTTAACTTCTACTTTGCTCATAATCATTTCGGGAGTATAAAGACTGAAATCTTCAACTAAATCGGAAATGTCGGCAACAGCAGCTTGTCCGTAAAAGAAGTCAAGCGGAGTATCACCGATTGTGCGACCGCTTGAAAAGAAGTGGATTTCGCCGTCGATGTGTGTTCCAACGTGATTACTTGTTTGAATTATTTGTCCGTTAGCACCTTGTCCCATGTGTGCACCTGCTATTCTTTTGAAATATTGCAACTGCAACGGCATATAACTTGGCCAAGGCGGAGTGTGAATACTTAGTCTTTGTGTTAAATCGAAAATTTTAGCTTCACTCATAAATTTTAATACATCTTCTGCTTTCATATACTTCAATTTTAATAATTAATATTTAATGTCTAATAATTTTTCCAGGTGGTGGAAGTCAATACCAAATAAATTTTTAATAGCTTTAAGTTTATTAAACAGTTCTTTTCTATTTATTGAATTGTTGTGTTTTGTGCCGACAATCATTAGGTTTTTAGGAGTATGTTCTGTTGAAATAAATTCAAAAACTTTAGTTTTATAACCGTATGCTTCTAATATCAATGCTCTCATGCCATCAGTTAAAATAACAGATTGTTGTTCTTTCAAAATGCCGTGTTTTGTAATTGAAGCCATTTCATTTTGTACATTTAACTGTTTTCTGATTTGTTTTTGACAACATGGGGCAACCATTATAATTTGGGCATTAGAATTTATTCCCTTAAAAATTGCTTCATCAGTTGCGGTATCACATGCATGAAGTGCAACCAATATATCGAAATCTTCAATTTTTGTTTCAATGATGCTTCCTTGTATAAAATTTAAATCATTGAAATTTATTTTTTCAGAAAGTTGATTTGATTTTAAAACTAAATCTTCTCTATATTCGATTCCGGTTATTTCAACTTGTAAATTTAAGCTATTTTTTAAAAAGTCGTATAGTGCAAAGGTTAAATACCCTTTACCTGAACCCATATCTACAATTTTTAATTTTTCTTTGTATTTTTCAGTATCGACTATACTTTCAAAAATTTCAAGATATTTATTAATTTGACGAAATTTATCGTGCATATCTTTTTTAATTTTGAAATCTTTAGTTGTTATTCCTAATTCCTGTAAATATTGATTATTATTAATCGCTATTCTTTGTTTTTTGACATTATCGTGATTTAAATTAACAACAGGTTTAAAGATCTGTTCGCTAGTTTTTATCAGAGAGTTATTATTTTTATTAGTAAATAATTGCACGATTTCGTCAGTTGTAAATAAATCGGCGTTATAAAAATCGTTATTTAAGTGTTCATTAATTAATTTTATGCCGTCCTTAATCGGATAATTTTTTGTTTGGTCATTTGTTTTATAATTGTAAACAAAACTTAAAAAATATGAATCTTTAATTTTTATTAATTTGATTGTAATTTTAGATAAATCATCGTTTTTATTTCTTTTTTTACTAAGAATAATTTTAAGCGATTCAATATTATCTGCTGAATATTGAATTTTTTCAATAAATATTTCAATTGGTTTTTTATTCACTATTTCATTATTATATTAATTCTTTTGATAATCCGATAATTGCTTTCTTAAACGGTTCAATAGGAGCAGAAAGTACACCGGCTCCTACTTGTCCGACACCCGGTTTTTTATGTGCTACACCGGTGTCTATAAACGGAGTGAGGTTATTGGCAATAACTTTTCGCACATCAATTCCGGTGGGAGTACCTCTGAAATTTAAATACGGAATTTGATAAATGTTATTTTCTGCAAAAGAAATTTCATACATAGCTAAAGTGTAATTCACAGCATCTTTTGCTGTTCCGCCCACAAACTGGACAATAGCCGGTGACGCGGCAATGGCAAAACCACCCAGCCCGGCAGTTTCGGTAATGGCACTGTCTCCGATATCAGGGTTTGCATCATCTTTAGTAAAACCCGGAAAAAATAGTGCGTCGGGTATCGGTGCTTTACCTGTAAACCATTGATTACCTGTTCCTGCCAGTCGGATTCCGAAATCGGTTCCGTTTCTGGCTAAAGCTAACACTATAGAGCTGTTTGGAATATTTTTAGCCGCATCTAATGTTGCTTTAGCAGCAGGCATTGATAAATTTAAAAAGAAGTGGTCATTACCGTTTATAAAATCGAGAACTTCAGCCATTTCTATTCTGTTTTCAGAAGTTTTGATAATTGCCGGAGCAATTGCTCTGTAAAAAAGTGATGTTCCTGCACGGTTACGATTATGTACTTCATCTCCCATATGAAGAGCCTGAGCAATAATGTTTTTTAAATCTATTTTTCCCAGATTTTCAATTGCTTTTTTCAAAATCGGATACATGGTTTGTTCCATCCATTTTAGTCTGTTGATCACTTCATTGCTGTATGCTCCGTATCTGAGAACTTTTCCTAATCCTTCATTTTGTGTACAAAACGCAAGGTTACCGTATTCTTCATTTTTAACTATAAAAACGGGCATAGAAGCAGAAACAATCCCGGCCATGGGACCTACAGTATCATGCTCATGACACGGTGCATATTCTATCTCATCTGAAGCAGCCAGCTTCTCAGCTTCTTCGGGTGTTTTCGCCATACCTTCATAAATTAATGCTCCGATAACGGCACCTTTTGTAGGTCCGCTCATTCGTTCCCATTCTATCGGAGGTCCTGAATGTAAGATTAAATTCTTTTTCATTCCGGGAATTATATTTTCAGCGATATCCATTCCTATTAAACAGGGTTTACCGCTTAAAATAATATTCAAGGCATTTTGATTAGCTCTGTTTATTTCTTTTTCTTTGAGATTAATTTTTTCCCAAACTTCATCATCAATGTCAACAGGCGGCTTCCAGTCAACCTGTATTGAAACAGCTCCGGCTTGTTCTGCATTTTCTTTGAATGATTCGATGCCGGTATTTATAATTTTCAAATTTTTATTAAATATGTTATTTATGCTCATAATAAAATTGAGTTTTGTTAAATGTCAGTATAATTTTTTTACAATAATTAGTCGAAATTTTATAAATTAATAATATTTTCAGCCAATTCAACCGCTTCAACATTAGTGTTCATAACAATTGCCCCGGCATTTTTAAGGTTTGTAATAACTTTAGATCTGTTTTGCGGGTCTTTATCTGTTCCGGTTACGGAGCAAATTATTGATAAATTTGGGCTAAGTAATTTAGCTTCTCTAATAACGGGTGATAATTCTTCGTCGGGAGCTATATTTGAACCGAATCCGAGCACAACATCCAGCAGAATAACTGCAGTTTCAGAGTCGTTGGCTTCGTCAATAATGCGTTTATTTCTGATAGAAAAATCAATCATCGGGTGAGGACGTCCGGATGTAAATTCATCTTCACCTAAATCTATTATTGTATGTTTTTGACTTTTCCAAATATTTTTTAATTGATAATCGGGGTTTAGAGGTGTGTTACTGTATGTATAACCAAGAGAGCCTTTTAACAATAATTGAGCTTCGTCACATAAGGTACCGCCGCTGAATAAACCTCGAATATATTTACCTGTTTTATTTTTAGAGTACTTTTCTGCTATCGATAAGAGTTTATCTTTTCTGCTCTTTAATTTTGCGATGGCTGTTTCATAATCTTCCTTCTTTGCCAAAGCCACTGAAATATATGCTGCTTGCTCCAAATTATGAGCAGGAACAGCGCCGGAATTTGCAACAGTTTCTTCATCAGCACCTATGAAAACAGCAACTATGGGCTTTTTAATCCGTTTAATTTCAACTGCAATTTTTTTAAGGACATCGGGATGCGGTGGTTTCGAAATTAACGTTATAAGCTTTGTTTGTTCATCATTTTCTAAAGCTTTTAGAGCTTCAATAAACATAATTCCGCCGATTTCTTTTTTTACATCTCTGCCGCCTGTTCCGATTGCTTGAGAAATACCTTCGCCCAAGTTTGAAATGATAGAACTTACTTCTTGTAAACCGGTACCTGAAGCAGCAACAATACCGATATTTCCTTTATTTACCATGTTTGCAAATGCTAAGGGAATTCCGTTAATTATTGCCGTGCCGCAATCAGGACCCATTAATAATAAGCCTTTTTCGGATGCTTTAGTTTTTAAAAGGAGTTCATTTTGAATTGATACATTATCAGAAAATAACATTACATGTAAATTCGAATTTAATGCTTTTTCAACTTCTCTTACTGCATATTTCCCTGCAACAGAAATTAATGATAAATTGGCATCAGGCATTAATTTTAAAGCACTTTCAAAACTTTTGGGTTTAAAATCGTTTGTATCATCAGATGAATTTCTGACAGAGTTCAATTTTTCTTCAATAAAATTCAAGGCATTTTGATAGGATTTTTCGCTTTCGGAATTAATAGAGATAAGCATATCCGTATCATCAGAATTATCAAAAATGTTAATATATAAGTCAGCCATTTTTAAAATGGCTTTATTTTCTTTAGTTCCCATCACAACTGAAGAATCTGAAATACCCTTAATTTTATTAAGGTCTTTGGATATAATCATCAGTGTAACCGAATCAAAATACAAGCCTTTTTTTATTATTCCTTTTATCATATAAGTTTGTTTAAATATTTTAAACAGAGATAATAGCCGGTTAACATATCTGAGCCGGATGTTTCTCCTGTTTTTATTAAAGTATCTATATATTTATCAATTTTTTTTTGATCATTAAAAAGTGCAAATTGAAAGTTTTTAAATTTATTAAAATATGCACCGACAGATGCGTGATAAATCATAGTTCTTGATATATCATTATTACTTTCAGCTGCCTTATATATTTCATTTCTTAATTTTAGTGTATCAACTTTTTTTAGTTGACCGATAACATTTATTGCATATAACATTCCGCAAATAAAATCATCACCTGCCGGTGTAAGTCCTTTTCCCGAACCTTTTATTTTTTTTATTCCTTCTGTTAAATTTCCGTTTTTAATTTCATTCCAAGCAAATTTTATATATTCAATATATGCTGTATGAAATTTTGATTTAAACTTGTGTTCTGACTCATTATCAATTAAAAAAACAAGGCTTTCATCTTTTAATTTATTCAACCGAAGGAATATTTTGTCTGTTATTTCTTCATAAATATGTTGAAAATTATCAATTTTTTTAATTTTAATTTCCGAATTATATTTCTTTATATTTTTCTTATTAATACGTTCATTGTTAATTATAATTTCATATTTTTTGTTAATGATTTCATTAATTTTTTGGTGTATATTCTCACTTATAATAATTGAATTAGGACTCAAATATTTTTTTTTATGAGATATTGAAATTAATTTTTTATCAGAATTTATAAAATTTGAAATATTTTTAAATGTTGAATGACGATAAAAAGTGCCTTCAAGTAAATAATCTCCTATTTCAATAATTTGAATCAATATTATATTTTTTTACATTGTTGTCCGATAAAACTTTAAAAAAATCAAGTTAGGTTTGAAAAATCGCCCCTCACTCTTATCTTTGATTTAACAAAAGAACAAAGAT
>DYOF01000017.1:0-14729 GCA_020720665.1 Acetofilamentum sp.
TTTGAGCTAAACCTCCTGCAACTGTTGAAAGACTTACGGTGTAGCTTCCGGCAACGGCACTATGGTCGAGAATTACGATTGATGTGGCAGTGGGAACTGTGTTGCTTGCCCAATTGAGCGGGTCGTTCCAATGCACATTATCGCCGTCTCCGTCTGAATTTCCGTCCCAATAAGCTGCACCGGGATATGTCCAATTTACAAAAGTACCGGGGTCATTATCATAATCTTCGCCTGCGAGCGTACCGGTTGCATTTTCAAAATTCATATCGCCTGTTCCGGAAGTTCTTTGAACGTTATATGTAGGACCTGAATTGAAAGTAACCCCGGTAATTGTTCTGCCGCCGCCCAAGTCAATTGCGGATGTTGTTAAATAGGACGTTCCTGTTCCTGCCGAGAAACTTCCGTTTTGGAATGTATTTGTTGCATCAATGCTTCCGCCTTGAATATCAATACCATTGCCGCTTGTATTTTCGATACGGTAATTTTGAGCATGAATGGTTCCCGATATTTGAACAAAAGTATAATTACCGGATGCAGCAATTAATGATGCGGGGTTGTCTGTGTGTCCCGTAAGTTTAAAAACTCCGCCTGTATTTGTAAAGGTAGCTCCGCTTCCCATGCTTATTACGGCAGCCGAATTAACTTCCAAAGTTCCTCCGTTCAGATTAATATCACCACCGGCATCATTTGTTGTAATTTTGTTCGAGTTGAGGTATAAATCGCCGTTTGTTATTGTAATGGCTCTGTTTGCATACGTGTTGAGATTGCTTTCAAAAGTATATGTTGTTCCGGCAGCACCTTCAAAGTTGGTGATGCTGTATGTGTTTGAAGTTCCGGGGTCGAATGTATGGTTTCCGCTTGTGGGGTTTAATGTTATTTTTTCGCCGTAATTGTTATAGTGCAAACTACCGTGATGGATAAAATTTCCGCCGACTTCAATGTCATTAATACCATAAGTTCCGGCATCGTAACTTTGGTAAAATCGACCTTTAACAATTTCGAAGTTGTTTTTTACGGTCAAATTGCCGTGAATAAACATCCAATAATCCGAATTTGTGGCATTTATTGTTAAATTATAAAAATCCTTTGTTCCACTTCCCTGTGTGATAATTTGTCCTGTTCCGTAAAGTGTGTTTGTTTTTCCTGTAAATATTCGGTTGTATTCACCTGTAACGGTAACAGTTCCTGCGCGAGCGATAAATGAACCGGTGCTGTTATTATTCCAATTGTCGTCCAATGTAATGTTGTAATTAGAAGCACTTACGTCAAGGGTTGCATCATCTATATAAAGGTGTCCTGTTAATGTAATATCGCCTGTGAGGGTTTTCGTAAAAGCACCGCCTCCGAAGCGAACTGTATTGAAACTTGACTGGCTGATGCTTTGAACATTAGCACCATCGAAATGCAAAGTGCTTGAATGCCTGAAAATACCGGTATTTAACCAATTGCCTTCTACATAATGCTCATACCATTGTCCGTCCAAGGTTGAATTATTGATGGTAACATCGCCTTGAAAACGGAAAGAGTTTTCATATAGCCTCTTTACGGCTGTTCCTGAAAATTCAGCATCAGCAAAAACGATTGTATTTGTATGGTAATTTCTGATAAGTTGTGCAGCATCATTTCCGTCGAAATATGCTTTTCCGCCTCCGTGAGTTAATGTACAACCATCGCGGAAGTAGAAATCACGAGCCACATGAATATTTTTTCCGTTCATATTGAGGGTAGCATTATCTTCTGCAAAATCAAAGGTTCCGTTAATATCTATGTCAGAATTTAGTGTTACGGTTTTTGTCCCTGCTGTCGGTTTATTAATTGTAAAGCTGTTAAAATAACTGTTTGCATTGGCAGTTACGGTTTGATTTGCAGTTGTTCCGTCGAAAGTTGTTATTCCGCCGGTTTGAATAAATCGGGCTGTTCCGTTTTCAGTCCAGTTTCCTTCAATATAGATATAATTTTCACCGGCATCAACAATAACATTTGGTTGTATCACTAAATTATTTAGTATATCAAGTGTACCTGAAATTGTTTTTGTTCCTGAATTTGAAAAATAGACGTGTGAAAATTTTGAGTTGCTGATATCTTGATTCGTACCATCAAACACAACTATATTTGAACCTGTTAAGTTTGTATAATTTTGATGCATGTTCCAATCTCCGGCAACATTAATTTGGTGTGAATTATCTGTTAAAACAGGAGTATAACCTACTGCCGAGAAATCGCCGTTTACGTCGAGGTTTGCCTGCGGGAGTTTTTGGTTGCTGCCGTAAATTTCGATATTTCCGTAAGTGAAACCGCCGGGAATGTTTTGATTTGAGCCGTTAACGGTTCTGTCGAAACGAACGGTACTGTTCACATCAAATGTTTTTGTTCCCGAAAAACCGGCAATTGACGTTTGAAAGGTATTTGTACCGCTTGTGAGCAGCCAAACATTGGAGCCGAGAGTAAAATTGCTGCCTCCTGTTATTGTATTTTCAAATATATTAACATAAAGCCGATTTGCATTATCCCCCCCCGAATTTGTTACAGAGAAGTTACCGTTTACTATGATGTTATCATAAAAATACTTGTAATGTACCGTTGTGGGTGCTGTATTTGTAATTGTGAGGTTATTAAATGTATATGTTCCTGAACCTCCGTTATAAATGTGTTGATCAGCATCAGGGGCATCAAGTGTAACCGAACCGGTTGAAGTTAAAGAACCGCGTCCTCCAAGATCGTCTGTATTTACAATAGAACCGGCGATGGTGTGGCTGTATGCTCCCATTTGAAAATTTACATCACTGTATAAATACAAATTACCGTTAATATCCAAATTATTGCTTGCTGTTTTTGTGTTGTAATTCAAATATAAATGCCAGTAGCTTACCGATGAATTAATTGTTTGAGCAATATCCGTATCATAACGAGCAAAAGAGTTTGGGTCGAAGGTGATTGTACCAAATCCGGTAGGGAAATTATCTGCACCCCTTATGTACAGCCATTTACTGCCCCTGACTGTTAAAGATTTCCCTGCTTGCCCGATGAGTTGAGAACCATTGTTGATTACAAGGTAATTATAATCGGTGTTATCTTCTAAACCCACGGTAACATTACCGTTTACCCGCATAATATCATTTGAGCCTACGTGAAGGTATTGAGCAATAATATTTGCAGTTCCTACGGTGAAATCGCCGTCTCCGCCGTCATCGTAAAATGTTCCGCCGGTTGAAGTGATTGTTCCGCTCAAATTACAGGTTCCGTCTATACGAAAACCGTTGAGGGTGTGATTATTTCCGCCGTCATTCAGGACTGCGTCATTATATATAAAGGTCAGCCCTTTGGCAATCATGTTTCCTGAAATTGTTTTAGGTAATCCGGCATCTCCGTTATCAAAATAAACATCGTAAAATTCAACATTTGAAGTTCCTGCGGTAGTTCCTATCGTAATTGTTTGTGTTTCGGTTGCCGAATTGAATGTTACCCACCCGGCTGTTGCTTTGTAGGTACTTCCGTCAGCAACGGTAAAATTTCCTTGAAAAGTATGATATTGTGAAGATTGTACTTCGGTATTGTTTGTAATTGAAAAATCATTCGTAACCGTAACGTTTGCACCGAATACGCCGATACTACCGCTGTTATAGCTAAGGTTATAAAACGTTGCAGCCGTTGTTACCGATTGAATGAGAGGTGCATCCATTTGGATTGTTCCGTTTCCGGTCATTTGTCCGGTTCCGTTTTCTGTCCAGTTTCCTGCAACGGTGTGCGTAAAATTGCCGTCGGCAAAAGTTGCAGTGTTTTCAATCACAACTGCGCCGTTGATATCGAAAGCAACGCCGGCAGTAACTGTTCCGGAACTGAATGTTACTTTTGCAAATTGCGGCGAATTTGTACCTCCTACGGTATATGTCCCGCTGAAAACAGCATCGGCAACTTGGCTTGAATTATTGTAAAAATCAAGCGAATTATTGTTTGTAATCGCCCCTTGGAAGCTTACGTTGTGGGTGATATTGAACGCACCGACTGTAAAAGACCCGCCCGCATTCACCGAGGTTGTTCCTGTGATAGTTAAATTTCGGGCAGTGGCATCATTACCGATAACAAGATTTCCGTTTACCGTAAGGCTCAATATGGTTGCATCTTGATTAAGAGTAACCGTATGACCCGCTGCAATTATAACATCGTCTCCGACTGCGGGAACACCTGCATCCCAAGTTGCAGCATTACTCCAATTGCCTGTTGCAACGGATGTTATGGTTGCCGAAAATAGATTTACAGTTGAAATCAGTAAAATTAATAAATTTAGAATTAGAAGTTTTTTAATAGTTTTCATAATAACTGTGTTTTATATGAATGTGTTTAATGAAATAAGATTACAAATAAAGAAAAAAAGTTGCATTTTATTATATTTTATTATTTTTTTTTGATTAAATACATTAAATATTTGACGAAATTAATAACTTGTTAATAAATAAAATGTAAAAATGTAAGAAAATAATATGAAATAAGATTACAAATAAAGAAAAAAAGTTGCATTTTATTATATTTTATTTTTTTTTAGATTAAATATTTGACGAAATTAATAACTTGTTAATAAATAAAATGTAAAAATGTAAGAAAATAATAACTAAATCTTGTATAGAGGATAGCAAAAAGTTAACAATACAGATATCTATAAACTATTGCAGATGCAAAATATTAAAAGGGAGTTCTAAAAATTGTTTTTTCTTCGTTGGACTTCGATTTTTAAAATTACCTGCGGTGAGGGCTTCGCCGTTCTCATTTACAACAGTAAACTCCGGTTTTAAAAACCTTGTCCGCCTCGAACAATCTAATTTTTAGAAGCCCCCTAAACTTTATATTTATTTTTTCGGATAATTGAAACAAAAATTCCGAATATAACGATTAAAAAAACAGGTAATACGATATTTATGAGTTGAATTAATAAGCGATTTTTTTGAACTTTCTCACGGTTTAATAATCGCATTTGTATTTCACGTGAACGGATAGACATCAGTCCTTCATCATCACATAAATAATTAACGGCATTTAAAATAAATTCTCGATTACCTGCAAAAGTTTGTTGGGTATATTTATCAAATCCTATCGGATACGGACGTCCTTCTCTGCTTACTTCATTTCTGATAATATCACCGTCGCTGACGACAATCATTTTTGCATTTTTGCTTTCCGTTAATATATCCTGAACCGTATTATCAGGAAAATATTTTTGAACCGGGCGATTTTTAAATACCGAGGAAAATTTACCTTCTAATAAGACTGCTATATTTTTCTTACCTGTAGTCATTTCGTTATCAGACGGCATCTGATTAATTAAATCAAAAGAAATTCTCGCAGGTATCGGGTCTAATCTTGATAATTCAGAACTTTGCAACAGAACTGTTTTTTTAACATTCGAATTTTTTCCTACTGTATCAATAGTTGAAACAAATTCAGTTTTAATATAGTTCAAATATTTTGAAATTACATGCTTATTATCCGTCAAAATAACCGGGAAATAATACCAAGGGTATAAATTAATTTTCGGTTTTCCGTCCGTTCCTTTAATTGTCAGTCCGATTGGTGATGAAAATTTATCTTGCAATAAATCGTGGTTCACTCTTAGTCCATATTCAAATAACATATCATTCAAATTCAAATCTTTTGCTAATGAAATGGTTGTTCCGTTAATAAATAAACTGTCAATATCTGTTCTGCATCCGTCAATTAACCAAAGAACATTTCCGCCGTTCATTATATATTGGTCTATTACGAATTTATCTTGTTCTGAAAAGCTTTGTTCCGGGTTTGCAATAATAATTGCTTTAAACCTGTCTAAAATTCCTAAATTCCCGTTAATACTTCCGGTTTTTACATCATAGTATTCATACAAAACGGACGAAATATCCATCAATTGGTATTCGTTCAATTCTCCGTGTCCTTCAATAAAAGCAATTTCCGGTTTTTTTGTTTTGCTTAATTTCTGTATTCCGTTTGTTAATTCATATTCCAAAGATTGTACAGAATTATTAATCGTTTTTTCATCTTCCGCTGCCGTTTGTCCGTTGGTTTTTAATAAATTAACGGCACTTTCTTTGCCTTTGTATGTTATAATTATTCCGGGGAAAAGCATTTTCTGACTACTTTTACCATCTGCTGAAACTTCATTCGTTTCAACAGGTATCAAAGCTTTTTTAACCAAATCGTCATATAAAGCAAAACGAACTTCTTGGTCAGAACTTTCAGCCGGATCAATAAATTCATAGTCTAATTTATCTCCTGCAAACACCTTAAATTCATCTAATTCTTCCTTTATTTCTTGTTTGAAATTTTTAAATCCGGCAGGTAAACCTTCGCCGTCTAAATAAACCTTAATATAAATTTTATCGTTTAGATGTTTCAATAAATTTTTTGTGTAGTCTGTTAATGTGTATCTGCCTTCAGAAGTTAAATCAATTCTTATAAATTTGAGAGATAACAAATAAGACACTGAAAATAAAATAACTATTGTTACAATAAGTTTTAAAATATTTTTTTTTCTATTCATTTGACCATTAGTATAAGAATAAGTTTTATGTTCTGTTTTTTAAAACCGTTTTTGTCATCAAAATAAATAATCCGGAAACCGCCAAGAAATAAATTATATCACGTGAATCTATCACACCTCTGCTCATTGATTTGTAATGAGCATTTATTCCGAGTTTTTCAATTAACATGCTGCTTTCACCCCATAAATCGAGAAAGCTGACAGCTTCAAAACCGATATAGAAGAAAAAGGAAATAATCATAGATACCAAAAAAGCAATAATTTGGTTATCTGTTAATGCCGATGCAAATACACCTATTGAAACATAAACCGCAGCCAAAAAAAATAAGCCTACAAATGAACCCCAAAATGCACCGGAATCGATATTCCAAACAGGGTCGCCCAATAATCCGACAGAAACAAAATAAATTAATACAGGAATTAATGAGAATATCACCAAAATAATTCCTGAAAAATATTTTGCAAAAACAATTTGCAATTCAGTTATCGGTTTGGTAAATACCAACTCAATAGTACCGGTTCTTTTTTCATCTGCAAATAATCGCATAGTTACGGCTGGAACTAAAAATAAAAAAATCCAAGGTGCCATAAAAAAGAGAGTATCTAAATCAGCATAGCCATTGTCTAATACATTATAATCTCCGGGGAAAACCCATAAAAACAAACTATTTGCAATTAAAAAAACAGCAATTACAATAAAACCGGTTAACGAACTGAAAAAACCGGAAATTTCTTTTTTTAAAAACACATAAGTTACTCGAAGGCTTCTATTTTCGTTCATAAATTATTCTTTTCAAAAGGCTTCAAAAATAATATTAATTTTCATTTTTTTTGAAATTGATATTAAATATTCGAACAGAAAAAGTAAAATTCGACTATTTTTTTTATTTTTGCCTTTATTACTTAGAAATATATCCTTAAAAATATGAAAAAATAGGCATACATTTTTTTGGACAGCAACTCCTACAGAAAACGGTTATCGAGTTTGGTTCAGACAACTTATCGGAGGGAAACCGAAAATTATGCGTCATCATCAAACAAAATCATGGGCACTTTCGGTCAGATGTGTCAAAAATTTATATTTATAATTATTTTAACCTGTAATTTTGAAGTTATGGACTTTAGTTTTACCGACGAACAATTAATGATTAAACAAGCGGCAAGAGATTTTGCACGCACAGAATTATTACCCGGTGTTATTGAAAGAGATGAAAAAGAAATTCAGCCCGTTGAAAAGTTGAAAAAAATGCAAGAAATGGGTTTTATGAGTATGACGGCAAATCAAAAATATGGCGGCGAAGGCATGGATACGGTTTCATATATTCTGGCAACGGAAGAAATTTCAAAAATTGATGCTTCATCCGCAGTTGTTATGTCCATTCAAAATTCATTAGTAAACTGGGGGTTGGAACAATATGCGAGTGAAGAGATAAAACAAAAATACCTTGTACCGATGCTTACCGGAAAAGCCTTCGGAGCCTTTGCATTATCAGAACCCGAAGCCGGCTCGGATGCAACAAAACAAAGAACAACAGCTGTTGAAAAAGACGATTATTATTTATTAAACGGTACAAAAAATTGGATATCAAATGCGTCAATAGCTGATTACTTTATAGTTATAGCCCATACACATCCCGAAAAAGGACATCACGGAATTAATGCTTTTGTTGTTGAAAAAAATTGGGACGGATTTGAAATCGGTCCTAAAGAAAATAAAATGGGCTTAAGAGCATCACATACGCATTCTCTCATGTTTACCGATGTTAAAATTCCTAAAGAAAATCGAATCGGGGATGACGGTTTCGGATTTAAATTTGCAATGCAATCACTAAACGGAGGCAGAATAGGAATTGCTGCTCAAGCATTAGGAATTGCTCAAGGTGCTTTAGATTTATCAATTCAATATTCCAAAGAGCGAAAAGCTTTCGGTAAGTTAATCTCACAACATCAAGCAATTGCATTTAAACTTGCCGAAATGGAAGTCCGAACAGAAGCTTCCAGAAATTTAGTTTATAAAGCAGCTTGGTTAAAAGATCAACATAAAGAATATAATTTAGCAGGGGCAAGTGCCAAATATTTTGCAGCAGAAACTGCTATGTTTGTAACCACAGAAGCCGTTCAAATACACGGCGGATATGGTTATGTAAAAGAATATCATGTAGAACGTTTAATGCGAGAAGCAAAACTTACTCAAATTTATGAGGGAACATCTGAAATTCAACAAATTGTAATTTCCAGAGCAATTTTACAATAAAAATCTTTTAATGCTTTGCGTTATGTTTTAATATAATCTTAAATCCGCAATTCAGGGTGTGAACGGCAAAGCCATCACTGAAAGTGAAATACTGATAATCAACAGCTTATTACAATTAACACTTCACTTTATTAAAGCACTTCACACTCCGGCTATCAACCGATAAAAAGCAGACTTGCCGGTTCAAGGTATAACAAAAAAGCCTGAAAATCAGGCTTTTTTGTTAATTATTTATTCATCATCGGCATTAACAGCATCAGAACTTCTTCATGTTCTTCGTCTGATTCAAACGGTATCATTATTCCGGCTTTTGAGGGGTCTAATAATTCAAAAACAACTTCTTTCGAGCCTAAATTGGCTAAAATTTCTGATAAAAATATTGATTTGAAACCGATTTCCATATCAATACCATCATATTGACAATTTAAACGTTCGTGTGCTGAAATTGAAAAATCGATGTCTTGTGCCGAAACCATTAATTCATTGGCATTTATGTGCAATTTAATTAAATTGCTGGCTTGATTTGAAAATACGGATACACGTTTCACCGTATTGTATAAATCGGTTCTTCCGATTATTAATTTGTTCGGATTGCCCTTGGGAATAACCGACTCATAGTTCGGGAATTTTCCTTCAGTTAATCTGCAAATTAATTTGAATCCTGAGAAAGTGAAAATTGCATTTTTTTCGTCAAACTCTACGGTAACATCACCGTTTTCACCGGATAGCAAGGCTTTTAATAAATTAGCCGGTTTTTTTGGCAAAATAAATGAGGCTTCTTCTTTTGCTTTAACATCAGTTCGTTTATACTTTACTAATTTATGCGAATCAGATGCAACAAAAGTAATATCGTTCTCTGTCATAGCAAAATAAATTCCGTTCATAACAGGGCGTAATTCGTCATTAGCTGTTGCGAAAACCGTTTTATGAATACCCGCTTCTAAAATAACCGCATTAATAACAAAGTTAATCGACCCATCTTTGGTTAATTCCGGAAATTGAGGATATTCATCGGCAGGTGAACCGACAACACTGAATTTTCCGTTCTCCGAAAGGATATTTACAGATAAAGTTTCTGTATCCATTTCAAATGTTAAGGGTTGCTCGGGAAACTCTTTTAAAATATCAAGTAATCGTTTGGCTTCTAATGCAATTCTTCCTTCTCCCTCTGAATTTTGCAGTTCAAGTTTGCTTATTAAAGTTGACTCTAAATCAGAAGCCGTTATGGTTAATTCGCTTTTTTTTAAATCAAACAAAAAGCTGTCTAAAATCGGAATGGTTGATTTTCCGCTGATTGCTTTACTGACACGTTGAAGATGTGATAACAGCTCTGTACTGGAAACAATAAATTTCATTTGTATTAGTTTAATTTTTATTAATTAATTTTGCAGAATAAACCGCTAAAATAGATAATTTTAATTAACCGGAACTATTCACACCAATAATTTTTTATTTTAAATATTGACAAAAGTTATTAAGTTTCTGACAAGATATTAACAAGAATTTAACACCTTTCTAACAATTTCCGAGCATAAAAATCACAAACTGAATTTTCAAAATGTTTTGAATGAGCTTTAACCCATTGAAACTCTATATATTTGCCCTTTACTGCTTGCTCAAAAACTTTCCAACGGTTAATATTTTTGACCTGTTCGCCTTGAGCCGTTTGCCAATCATTTAGTTTCCAATTATATATCCATTCAGTTATTCCTTTTATAACGTAGCGGCTATCGGTTACAATCCGAATTTCTGTTACTGTCGAAAACTCACTTAATGCTGCTATTACTGCTTCCAACTCCGCTAAACTGCTGCTTTGTAAATCAAGCACACCAAATTTTAGTTGGTATAAATTCTTTGAGTTCATATACAAAAAAGCGTATGCAGATTTTTTCTTTTTGTCAGAATAAGAACCGTCTGTATAAACGGTTAAAAAACTATTTTCATAATTGTCTTTGGTATAAATTTCAGGTGCGGAATTTCTGTAATCATAAACTATTATTTCTGACGAGTTGCTTTTAGTAAAAACTTCGAAATTGTCACTTAAAACAAAGTTCAGTTTAAATCCTTCAAAAAAAGTATTTTCTCTTTTGTTGTTCAATATTTTCAGAATTTGTTTATCATATTTTTTTAATTTTTCCGTTAAAGTTCCCTTCGATGTGAATTCCGATTCTCTTTTCTCTCTTGAAAATTTTATCTCTGCTGTTTTTCCTTTATGTTTAATAGAAATACACCAAAATCCGTTCTCAAAATGATTAATCAACATTTCACATATTAAGGGTTCCGGTTTCATATTATGCACTTAACCAATTATTTATAATTTGTTGTCCGAATGGTGTCAAAATTGATTCCGGATGAAATTGAACTCCTTTAATATCGAATAATTCATGACTGACACCCATAAGAACGCCTTCCTGCGATACAGCAGTAGGAATTAAACCTGTTCCTGATAAATTGTTCCTGACAGCCCATGAATGATACAATCCGGTTTCAATGTGTTCAGGAATATTTTTAAAAAGAATATCCTTTGGCTCTATAATTTGAGTATTGGTTTTAATTCCGTGAAATACGTGTTCTAAATTATACAATTCGGCACCAAAAAACTCTGCGATAGCCTGCATTCCCAAGCAAATTCCTAAAATTGATTTTGTTTTATAAAAGGTTTCAATTACTAAAGGCATTTTTCCGGCATCTTCCGGCAAGCCCGGTCCGGGTGAGAATAAAATTTTATCAAAATACGAAATTTCATTTACATTTACCTCGTCATTTTTTATAATTTCAAAACGGCATAACTTGCTTTCTTTCAGAAGTTGTGCTATATTATAAGTGAATGAATCGTAATTATCTGTTAATAAAACTTTAATCATATCGAACCAATAGACAGAAATAATGCCGTAAATTTAATGAATGAATTAGGAAAAAAGCATGAACCTTTTATATTTATTATTGATTTTGATTTTAAACATGCAATAATTCTGACAAAAGATTTGTTTGACTCACATGAAATAAAATTTTCTTTTGACCAATTTTCGAATTCAGAACCTAAAATTGTAAAAAAGAATATTTTATTTCAAAAATCCCCGATTAGTTTATTCGAGTATCAAACAGCTTTTGATAAAGTTAAAAAAGAAATTAACCAAGGCAATACCTATCTTTTAAATTTGACATTTGAAACAAATATTGAAAGCAATTTGAATTTAAAGGACATTTTTTATATCAGTAAAGCAAAATACAAACTATTTTTTGATGATAAATTTGTTGTTTTTTCACCGGAAACATTTATTAAAATTAAGAGCGGACAAATTTCATCATATCCGATGAAAGGAACTATAGATGCCGGAATTGAAAATGCCGAAAACCAAATTTTAAACAGCAAAAAAGAATCGGCTGAACACAATACAATCGTTGATTTAATACGAAATGATTTGAATATGCTTGCTGACGATGTAAGGGTGGCAAAGTATAAGTACATTGATAAAATAAAAACCAATTATAAAACTTTACTTCAGGTCAGCTCTGAAATTACGGGAAAACTTCCGAATAATTTTAATGAACATCTCGGCAATTTATTTGAAAAATTATTACCTGCCGGCTCAATAAGCGGAGCGCCTAAAAAGAAAACCATTGAAATAATAAATGTAACGGAAACCCACAAACGAAATTATTATACAGGAGTTGCCGGATATTTTGACGGAAAAGATTTGGACAGTTTTGTTATGATTCGATATATTGAAAAACAAGGGAACAAAATGGTTTTTAAAAGCGGCGGAGGAATTACGAGTATGAGTAAATTAAAAACCGAATATCAAGAAATGATTGATAAAGTTTATATTCCGGTTTAAAATTTTTATTTTTCATAAAAGTGCATTTCTCTCATATAGTTCCAAGCTCGCTCAGGCATAAAAAACCGAATATCTTTTTTATCAGAAACTGCATTTCTTATAAATGTTGAGGAAATTTCCATTAAAGGGGCGTTTAATACTTTAATATTTTTATAATTTTTATATTCTGAAATATCAAAATTCGGGCGAGGATAAACAATTATTTGATAGTCTTTTAATATTTGTTGAAAATTTTTCCATTTCGGAAAGCTATTTAAACTGTCGCCGCCGATAATTAGTGAAAATTCTTTTTCAGGATATTTTTCTTTAAGATAAATAAGTGTATCAATTGTATAAGAGGGTTTCGGCATTTTAAACTCAATATCGCAAGCTGAAAAACGTGTTGAATCGCCGATTGCTTCTTTTACTAATGCTAAACGATGGTAATCGGCTAATAAACTTGCTTTTTCTTTCAAAGGATTTTGCGGACTTACAACAAAAAATATTTGATCTAAATCTGAAAATTCTATGATATAATTTGCAATTATCATATGTCCGTTATGTATCGGATTAAATGACCCGAAAAATAATCCGACATTTGTTCTTTTAAATTTACCGGAATTATTAGGTATCAGAATTTCTTGTATTGTTTTTTCTAAAGACATTTATTTAACTTCAAAATCAAACATCAGTTTTTCCTCTATAAAACCTTTTAACCGGTCGCCGATTTTTACTTCACCTACGCCTGCAGGAGTTCCGGTAAAAATTAAATCGCCTATTTTTAAAGTAAAAAATTGTGAGACATAACTTATTAATTTATCAAAAGAAAAAATTAAATCTTTCGTATTTCCTTTCTGAACAATTTTTCCGTTAATATCTAATTTAAAATTAATTTGTTCGGGCAAATCATTTTTATTGATAAACTGTTCCGACAGCGGTGCCGAATGTTCAAAAGCTTTGGCAATTTCCCACGGATGACCGTTTTTTTTACATTCAGCTTGTAAATCCCTTGCGGTAAAATCAATTCCTAAACCTATTTCGGAAAAATATCTGTGAGCAAATTTTTCTTCTATATATTTTCCCAAACGGTTAATTTTCAGTACAATTTCGGTTTCATAATGTATTTCGTTTGAAAATTCGGGATAAAAAAACGGATTATTTCTTTGTAATAAGGACGTTTCCGGTTTCATGAAAAATATAGGTTTTTCCGGAACTTTACTGTTCATTTCCTTAGCATGTTCTGCATAATTTTTGCCGATACATATAATTTTCATAATTGCTGCTTTGTTGTATTGTAATATTTATAATTAACCGATTAATCCGCTTTTACGTAATTTAATTTCTGTTAAAACTTTTTTTGTGTAAAGAGGAAAATCGGCATTCATCATCCATGAAAAATATCCTTGATCTTTTTCTAAAACTTCTTCTACAGATTTTCCGGAATACTTTCCAAAATTAAAAACTTCCTGACCTTCTTTGTTGTAAACAATTCGTCCGGCTAAATCGGCACTTTTTTTATGATATGAAATTTTAGATAATGATTCAATATCGTTTTCTAATTCATTATACATATCTAATTGAGCTTGAAGCACTTCATAGGTTGCTTTTGTATCGGCTTCAGCTCCGTGAGCACCTTCCAATTCTTTATTACAATAAAATTTATAAGCTGCTGATAATGTGCGTTGTTCCATTTTATGAAATATAACTTGTACATCAACTAAATTTCGGTTTTTTAGCGTAAAATCAACATCGGCTCGAAGAAATTCTTCGGCTAAGAGCGGAATATCAAAATTATTTGAATTAAAACCGGCTAAATCACATCCTTCAATAAATTTAAAAATATTTTTAGCTTCTTGTTTAAATGTCGGTGCGTCTTTAACATCGTCATCTGTAATACCGTGTATTTTGGAAGCATCTTTCGGTATAGGAATCGTGGGATTAATACGCATAGTTTTACTCTCTGTACTTTGATTCGGGTTTACTTTTAAAATAGAGATTTCTACAATTCTGTCTTTTCCCACTTCTACTCCGGTTGTTTCTAAATCAAAAAATGCAATCGGTTTTTTTAGCTTTAAATTCATCTGTCTAAAAATTTGTAATTAATTAATATTCTGCTAATTGAATGTATATA
>DYOF01000017.1:14829-29837 GCA_020720665.1 Acetofilamentum sp.
AATAATTTTTATTTGCCGTGCTCCTGTTTGTAAACTATTGTTTTACATGGGTGTTTCATCTGTCTAAAAATTTGTAATTAATTAATATTCTGCTAATTGAATGTATATACTTATTTATAAAACTCGTTTTTCCCCGCAGATAGGAACACCTTTATAAATCTGCAAGTAATTAATAATTTTTATTTGCCGTGCTCCTGTTTGTAAACTATTGTTTTACATGGGTGTTGCATAAAATTATTATTGTTTATCTTAATTCAGCTCCTAACCGGCTCTCAAAATTATATTTTAATTTGCTCATAATTTTATCTATTTGTTTATCATTCAATGTTTTTGAATCATCTTGAAGAATGAAACTTACGGCATATGATTTTTTATTATGTCCTAATTTTTCATCTTCAAAAACATCAAAAACAGAAACGTTTTTCAGTAATTTTCGTTCGGTTTTATAAGCTAATTCTTCTATTTGAGAAAACTTTACAGATTTATCAATAAGCAAAGCAAAGTCTCTTTTAACTGCCGGATAATTTGATATTTCTTTATACATTTTTTTTCCGGGTAAAACACTTATTATATTATCCCAATGTATATCGGCATAATAAACCTGTTGACGAATATCAAAAACTGATAAATATTTTTTGCTTATTTGCCCAAATTCAGCTAAGGTTTTATTTTGCTTAGAGTATTTTATTGCGTAAGTAAAAATATTCGAATTAAGTTCTTCCGATTTTAAAGTGTCAATAGTAAAATTTAAGCGTTTAAAAATATTTGAAACCTTTGCTTTCAATTCATAAAAATCTACTTCATGTAGGGGCATATTCCAATTTAACTGATTTTTGTTTCCGGTAATTATAAGAGCCAAGTGCTGTTCTTCCTTATATGAATTGAGCGGATTTTCAGAATCGGTTTTATTAAAATGATAAGTATTTCCGAATTCATATAATTTTAAATCGTTTTTTTTATAATTCAAATTACGTAAAACGGCTTCCAAGCTGTTAAATAATAAATCTTGACGCATGACATTCAAATCATTGCTCAGAGCATTCAGGATTTTAATTGAATTCGTTTCATTAAAGTCATTATCGGCTTCGTAATATTTTCCTTTGGTTAATGAATTAGACATAGCTTCTGAAAATCCCTGAGAACTCAGAAAATCAGATATTGTATTTTTTAATTTATGAACATCGGGAATAGGAGCATAAGACAAAGTTGATTTAACCGAAACAGAAGAATTAACATTATTATAACCGTAAATTCTTAAAATTTCTTCAATTATATCGGCTTCTCTTGTAACATCAACTCTATATGGAGGAACTTCCAGATATATTTTTCCCGGTTCTTTTTTTACGATTTTAATTTCTAAGGCTTTTAATATTCCGTCAATTTCATCTTCGTCAATAGGTTTTCCTATTAAGCGGTTGATATGCGCATAAGAAACTTCAATTTTGTGGTGAGAAACAGGTTCCGGATAAACATCTGTTATTTCGGATGATATTTTTCCGCCGGCAATTTCTTTAATTAAAAGAGTTGCACGTTTTAAAGCATAGATTGTGTTCTCGGGGTCGGTGCCTCGTTCAAAACGAAAAGACGAATCGGTTTGTAAAGCGTGTTTTTTGGATGTTTTTCTGACAGAAACCGGATTGAAATATGCACTTTCTAAAAATATATTTTTAGTTTCCTGACTGATGCCGGATTTTAAACCTCCGAAAACTCCGGCAATGCACATCCCTTCTTCTGAATTACAAATCATCAAATCTTCTTGACTTAATTTACGTTCTTGTTCATCTAAGGTTAAAAAAACAGTATTATTTTTTAAAGTTTTTACAATAATTTTATTTCCTTTAATTTTATCTGCATCAAAAGCATGTAAGGGTTGTCCGGTTTCATGCAGTACAAAATTTGTAATATCAACAATATTATTAATTGGTTGTAATCCGATTGCTTTTAGTCTGTTTTTTAACCATAATGGCGATTCTTTAATCGTAACACCTGAAATTGAAACACCTGAATAGCGCTTACATGCTTCTGTATTTTCAATTTCTACATGAATTTTCAAATTATTATTATCGGTTGAATAATGATCAACCGTTGGCTTTTTTAATTTTAACTCTTTACCGTTATGTTTAAAAAAAGCAACTAAATCTCTTGCAACACCAATATGAGAGGCAGCATCGGCACGATTTGGCGTTAAGCCGATTTCAAAAACATAATCCGATTCTATTTTATAAAAGTCTTTTGCTAAACTACCTACTTCAATTTCTGCGGGTAAAACAATTATTCCTTCGTGTGAGGTTCCGATACCGATTTCATCTTCGGCACAAATCATTCCTTCTGAAACTTCTCCTCTTATTTTTCCTTTTTTTATTGTAATTTCTTCATTATTAAAATAAAGTTTAGTTCCTTCCGTTGCTACAACAACTTTTTGTCCTTTTGCGATATTATCTGCACCGCAAACAACGGGCAATAATTCACCGTTTCCTATATCTACCGTAGTAACGCTGAGTTTATCGGCATTCGGATGTTTTTCGCAGGTTTTAACCTCTCCTATAATTAAACCGTCTAAACCTCCTTTTATACTTTCAAACTCTTCAATATTTTCTACTTCTAAACCGATATCGGTTAAAATATGAGATAAGTCAATGTGATTTATTTGAATGTCAATGTATTGTTTCAGTTGATTGTAAGATATTTTCATGGTTTAAATTTGATACTAATTTTAAAATTCAAAATTAAAAAAAGGAAGCTTTATAAAAAAACTTCCTTTAAAATATTCATATAAAGATATTTTTACTGTTAAAATATAAGCGTTATGCATCAATATTAGCATAGGTTGCATTTTCTTCAATAAAAGCTCTTCTCGGCGGAACGTCATCTCCCATTAACATTGAAAAAATACGATCGGCTTCAGCACTATTCTCGATTGTTACTTGCTGTAAGGTTCTGGTTTGCGGATTCATGGTTGTTTCCCAAAGTTGTTCGGCATTCATTTCGCCCAAACCTTTGTATCGTTGAATTCCTACGCCTGAATCTTTCCCTTTCCCGAGTTCTTCGACAGCTTTTAAACGCTCTTCTTCTGTCCAACAATATATAAAATCTTTTCCTCTTTTTACCTGATATAGAGGTGGTGTTGCTATATATAAATGACCGTTTTCTATTAAATCTTTCATGTAGCGGAAAAAGAATGTCATTATCAATGTTGTAATATGGCTTCCGTCAATATCCGCATCAGTCATTATTATTATCTTGTGATAGCGAAGTTTTTCCATATTCAAAGCTTTGCTGTCCTCTTCTGTACCAATTGAAACACCTAAAGCCGTAAAAATATTTCTGATTTCTTCGTTTTCAAATACTTTGTGCTGCATTGCTTTTTCCACATTTAAGATTTTACCCCTCAAGGGCAAAATTGCCTGAAATTTTCTGTCTCTGCCTTGTTTAGCCGTTCCGCCCGCTGAATCGCCCTCTACAAGATAGACTTCGGTATTTTCAGCATTTCTGTCGGAACAATCGGATAATTTACCGGGCAAACCTACACCTGACATTACATTTTTTCGTTGAACCAACTCTCTGGCTTTTCTGGCGGCATGGCGTGCTTGTGCGGCAAGTATGACTTTTTGAACAATGCGTCTTGCATCTGTAGGATTTTCTTCGAGATAATTTCCGAGCATTTCACTTATTGCCTGATCTACCACTCTACTTATCTCGGAATTTCCTAATTTTGTTTTGGTTTGACCTTCAAATTGCGGCTCGGCAACTTTAACTGATATTACGCCGGTTAAACCTTCTCTGAAATCGTCACCGTTAATATCGAATTTAAGTTTGTTCAAAACTCCTGAATTTTCGGCATAGGTTTTTAATGTTCGCGTCAATCCTCGTCTGAAACCGGTTAAATGCGTTCCGCCCTCATGTGTATTGATATTATTAACATATGAATGTATATTTTCATTAAACGACGTATTGTATTGAAGAGCAATTTCTACCGGAACTTCTTCTTTTTCAGTTGAAATATGTATTATTTTTTCAGTTAATTTTTCACGGGTTTGGTCTAAATACTCAACAAATTCTTTTAAACCTTCCACTGAAAAAAAACGCTCGGTTTTAAAATTACCTGACTGGTCAATTTTTCGTTTATCTGTTAACTGAATAGCAATTTCTTTGTTTAAAAATGATAATTCCCGCATGCGTGTGGCTAAAATATCCCATTTATATTCTGACACCACAAAAATCGAGGTATCGGGAATAAAGGTGATTTCGGTTCCGTGTCTGTCAGTATCCCCCACAATTTCAATATCATCCAAGGGTTTTCCTATGGAATATTCTTGGCGATATACTTTTCCTTCTCTGAAAACTTTTGCAATTAATGTTGTAGATAAAGCATTCACACAAGAAACACCGACTCCGTGTAATCCGCCTGATACTTTGTATGAATCTTTATCAAATTTACCTCCTGCATGTAAAACAGTCATTACAACTTCCAAAGCAGAGCGACCTTCCTTTTCATGAAAATCAACGGGAATACCTCGTCCGTTATCTCTTACGGTAATTGAATTGTCTTCATTTATATATACTTCAATATCGGTACAGAAACCGGCTAAGGCTTCATCTATAGAATTGTCAACAACTTCATAAACTAAATGGTGCAAGCCTCTTTCACCTACATCACCGATGTACATGGCAGGGCGTTTTCTGACAGCTTCTAAACCTTCTAAAACTTGAATATTATCAGCTGAATAACTGTTATTATTACTTTCAATTTTTTTTCTCGTCATAATACTTAATCTTTCCTTATTAATTGGTAAACAAGGGTGCGAAGATACAGTTTTTAGAGGATATATAAAAATTTAAAAATAAAAGTTTTAAACATATAAACATGTCTATATTCATCTCAATAATAATGAATTACATATATATTGGTACAATAATGACAATTTTTTAACAACACCTTTTTATATTATTTATAAAAGAGCACTTATTTTCTGAACTAAATTTAAGTAAATTTGCAGTTTCAAACTATGATTATGATTTATTTGAAAACTACTGAGGAAATTGAGATTATGAGAGAAAGTGTTTTAGACGTATCAAAAACACTGGCGTTGATTGCCGAATACATAGGCGAAGGTGTAAGCACAAAAAAATTAGATAGTTTGGCAGAAGAATTTATCAGAGATAACGGAGGAGTACCCTCATTTAAGGGTTATCAAGGGTTTCCGGCAAGTTTGTGTTTATCCGTGAACCATGAAGTAGTACATGGGATTCCGGGAGATTATATCTTGAAAAGCGGCGATATTATTTCGGTTGATTGTGGTGTTTATAAAAATGGTTTTCATGGCGATCATGCCTATTCATTTAAAATCGGAACTGTTAACAAAGCTGTTTCTAAATTATTAAGAACTACGAAAGAATCTCTTTATAAAGGTATTGAGGCTGCCGTAGTGGGTAACAGAATAGGAGACATCGGATACGCTGTTCAAAATTATGTACAAAATGAAAGATATACTGTAGTAAGAGAATTAACCGGACACGGATTAGGAAAAAGTTTACATGAAGAGCCTTCTGTTCCAAACTTCGGAAAACGAGGAAGGGGTGCAAAAATAGAAAACGGAATGGTTTTAGCTGTTGAACCTATGATAAATATGGGGAAAAAAGATGTTCGTCAACTTTCAGACGGCTGGACAATTGTAACAACCGATAAATTACCATCGGCGCATTTTGAACATGATATTGCAATTATAAACGGGAAAGCTGAAATTTTATCAACATTTGACCTCCTTGAAGATGTTCTGAAAAAACGAGGTATGGAAATCAGTTGAGTTTATATTTCTGTTCTTCGTTTAAATTCTGCACAAATAAGTGCCGTTGCAATTGATGCATTTAAAGATTCAGAAGTAAGCGAGTTTTTTGAAAAAGACGGAATACTTATTCTTTTTGTAATATATTTTAGCATATTTTCGGAAATACCGTTTCCTTCATTTCCGATTACTACTATGCCGGAAGATTTCAGCTCGGTGTGATAAATATTCTCACCTTCTAAAAAACTGCCGTAAACTTCAATATTTTTATCAATTTTATTAAAAAAATCATCATTGTTTACGTAACAAATATTAACTCTTGCAATTGAGCCCATACTTGCCTGCACAACTTTAGGATTATATGCATCAACCGTATTATCAGAACAAATAATTTGATTAATGTCGAACCAATCGGCGGTTCTGATAATTGTTCCTAAATTACCCGGATTTTGAATATTGTCGCAAAACAAAATTAAATTCTTATTAAGAACATTGAAATCAATATAATTTTCCGGCATTTCAAAAACTGCAAATAAATCTGTTGATGTTTTTAAATTACTTATTTTATTCAAATCATTTTGCTTTGCTGTAATTAGTTCAATAGTCGGATATTGGTCAGATAAATTTTCAATAGTTGTTACAATATATTTCGGAATTAATCCCGATGCAATCATATCGTTTATTATTTTTTGACCTTCGGCAAAAAAAAGAGAATTTTTTTTACGATATTTTTTTAATTTTAACGAATTAAAAAATGTTATTTGTTTTTTTGAAAGCATAAAAAATTAAAAATGCAATTTATTAAACTCAAATTTATTATTCGGTTTTTCTTCCTGTTCGGCCTGAGTACATTATTCTCATGCAATATAACTAAGAATATAGAAAATGAGCAAAGACTCGTCAAAAATATAATAAGCTTTGATAAAAAAAATGCTGATTTTCAAAAATATGAAATTGAAAAAATTATTAAGCCCAAACCAAATACAAAATTTTTTGGAATTCCGATAAAATTATACATAAATAATTTATGGACAAAAGAAAAAAAAGAGTTATGGGAAAACAAGAAAAAAGAAAAATGTTCGGAAAAGAAAAAGACTAAAATATCAAGAATTAATAAAAAAATTAAACCTTATGAAAATGAAATAAATTCATCAGATGTCGATTCAAAAAACTACAAAAAATATCAAAATAAAATAACTGCTGCTCAAATAAAAAAGGAAAAAAAAGAAAACAAGACATGCAACAAAAAACATTTTGGAAACAGAAAAGGCGAAAAACCTGTATTTTTTAAATTATATGACAACGATTATTTCCGAAACATAAGAAATATAAGAGTTTTTTTAAATAACAGAGGATATTACTCGCCTATTGTAAAAATTAGTGAAAAACAAAGAGGAAAAAATAAAGTTGTTGCAATATATGAAATAAATCAAGGAAAAGCACACCTTATAAATGATATTAAATTTCAAATTGATGATAAAAGTATTGAACAAAAGATATTATCAGACCAAGCAAACACTCTTCTGAAAGCAGGAAATCGTTTAGATGTTCAAACAATTGAAGATGAACGCAAACGAATTGCCGATATGCTGAAAGATAACGGGTATTTTACTTTTTCAAAGGAATATATTTATTTTTCTGTTGATACCGTAAATAAAAACTTTAAAGCAGATATTACAATAAATGTTTCAAATCAAAAAAATGATACGACAGAAGGTGCAGAATTTAAAAGACACTTCATTGACAATGTATATATTTATCCTAACTATAAACCAAATGATGCAATTCTTAACAAAGAAGAATATTACAAATATCAAGATACAATTATCTATTATTCAAAAAATGACAAAAAATATTTTTTAATATACAAAGAAGTTCCAAAAATAAATCCAAATGCCTTAACCAAAGGTATTTATGTTGCCTCTGATGAATTTTATAATCTTAAGAGAATTAAAGCTTCATATAAATACTTAGCTTCGCTTCCGATTATTCAAACTGCAATGATCAATTTTCACAACTCAAAACATCAGGCAAATTTCAATGATTCAGTAAAATATTTAGATTGTGAAATAAAACTGACCCAAGATAAATTGCAAGCCTACGAACTAACTTCCGAAATTACACATACGTCAGGAAATTGGGGAATGGCAGGAAGCCTCATTTATACGCATAACAATTTTTTTAGAAACACCGAAGTACTAAATTTAAAATTAAACGGTGAGCTAAAACGTCTGACAAAAAACTCTGATTATGAAATACCTATTCCTACCGGTTTGTTTAACAGTTTTAAATACGGTGTCGACTTAAACATTCAATTTCCGAGAATGCTTGTTCCGGTACCGCTTAAAAATTTCATCCGGCGAAGCAACCCAAAAACAAATATAAATACAACATTTAACTACTCTGACCGCCCGGACATTAAATGGTCTGTTGCAGGAGGAGCTATCGGATATACTTGGAGTCAAACACAAACAATTTTGCATTCATTTATGCCGATTACTGCTGATTTTCTCAAAGTGTACAGAAAATTTGACGACTATAAATTAGACGAAACTTATGAAAACCGATTTGTTTTCGGCAGTTCATACCGTTTTAGCTTTAATAACCAATTATATAGGAAAAAACTCAACTATTTTTATATAACAAGCTATATTAAAGTTGCCGGCAATAGTTTAAATCTATTTATGAATTGGCTGAACAAACCAAAAACAGATAATAGTTATATCTTGTTCGGTAATGCTTTTGCTCAGTTTATTAAAACTGATTTTGATATAAGATATTACAGAAAACTTAACAGAGCAAAAGATAATTTAGTTTTTAGAATATTTGCGGGAGGAGCAATCCCTTACGGAAATTTATCGGTTATTCCGTTTAGCGAACGATACTTTTCAGGCGGTTCTAACGGAATCAGAGCTTGGGAAGAACGCTCTCTCGGACCGGGTTCATATTCTGCTGAAAATAATGAAAATATTCCTTATTTTAATGAACGTGCAGATTTAAAATTAGAAGGTAATATAGAATATCGTATGAAATTATTTTGGCGTTTTGAAGGGGCATTATTTATTGATGCCGGAAACATTTGGGCAATAAACAAAAACGATGTCAGAATCGGTGCTTCTTTTGAATCTAATGACTTTTATAAAGAAATTGCTATCGGTTCCGGTCTGGGAATCAGATTAGATTTTGATTTTTTCTTAGTCAGACTTGATTTAGGATTTAAAATTAAAGACCCTTCATTACCTGAAAATGAAAGATGGATTCCCTTTAATATCATACCGACTCTTAATAATGCCAAATTCAATTTAGGTATCGGATATCCCTTTTAAATTTTATTATTTTTCAACATTCCGGTTAAGCCTATAAAATCATTTACAGTCAATTGTTCCGGTCGCAAATTAAAAATACTTTCGCTCGAAATCGAAGTGTCAATAAGCGATTTCAATGAATTTCTCAGCGTTTTTCTGCGTTGATTAAAAGCCGTTTTAACAACGGTTCTAAAAAAACTTTCGTTACATTCCGGCTCAATTTCTTTACGTTTTAGTTTTATTACAGCCGATTTTACTTTTGGCGGAGGGTAAAAAACAGTTTCATTTACCGTAAACAAATATTCAACATCATAATATGCTTGTATTAAAACACTTAACACCCCGTAAACTTTACTGCCCGGTGCCGAAACAATACGTTCGGCTACTTCTTTCTGAAACATACCCACAACTTCAGGTATTAAAATCCTATACTCTAATACTTTAAATAAAATTTGAGAAGAAATATTATACGGAAAATTTCCTATTACACTCACATTTTTATTAAATCGCTCAACAAAATTAAAATCAAGAAAACTTTCGGCAAAAATTCGCTCAGCCAGTTCTTTGAAATTTTCTTTTAAATAGCTTACAGATTCATTATCTATCTCAATAACATATAGTTCAAAGTTTTTCTTCAATAAAAATTGGGTTAAAATACCGGTGCCGGGACCAATTTCTAATACAATTTCACAATTGTTTTCATCTAATGCATTAACTATTTTTTCGGCAATATTTTTGTCTTTCAAGAAATGCTGTCCTAAATATTTTTTTGGTTTTACCATAATCGTTACACAATAAAAAAAGTATTTTATTGTTATGCAAGTATATAAATAAATTCTTGAAATTTCTTCTGTCAATTTTATTTTTTAATAATAAGCGGACTCTCTCTGATTTTTTTGCACAAAGCAGTATGTTTTTTCTAAAAAATCATTTAGGTTTGCATGAATATAACAGCAATTAAATATGGTAAAAGTCAAAATTTTATGGGTTGATGATGAAATTGACCTTTTAAAAGTTCAAATATTATACCTTGAAGAAAAAGGGCACATTGTAAGTACGTGTAATAACGGCGATGACGCAATTGATTTAATAAAAGAACATCATTTTGACATAATTCTTTTAGATGAAAATATGCCCGGAATTTCAGGTTTAGACGTTTTAAACGAAATAAAAAAAATTAAACCTTATATTCCGGTTGTAATGATTACTAAAAATGAAGAAGAAATCATTATGGACGAAGCTGTCGGATTAAAAATTGACGATTACATAATTAAACCCGTTAATCCTAAACAAATTATATTATCAATAAAAAAGAATGTTGAAAATAAGCGTTTAGTAACCGAAAAAACAACACATAATTATCAATCTGACTTCAAAAAAATAAGCCGGCTGATAAATACTGCAGGTTCCATATCAGATTGGCACAAGATATATAAAGAATTAGTTTATTGGGAACTTGAACTCATAAAATCAGATGACAACACAATGGATGAAGTATTGAATCTTCAAAAAGAAGAAGCAGATAATGAGTTTTCTAAATTTATTAAATCAAATTATATTTCTTGGTTTGAACCTGAAAAAGACAATCGTCCTTTAATGCCTTTTGACTTTTTCAGAAAAAAAATAATTCCGCTTTTAGACAATAATGAACAAATCTTTGTTCTGATGGTTGACAACCTGAGATATGATCAATGGAAAATGATGGAGCCTATTGTTAATCAGTACATGAATATCGAAGAAGATATTTGGTTGTCAATATTACCGACCGCTACTCAATATGCTCGCAATTCATTTTTTGCAGGAATGACACCTCTTGAAATTTCGAAACGATTGCCTCAATTCTGGTTAAATGATGAAGACGAAGGCTCAAAAAATAATTTTGAACCTCAATTATTAGAAGATTTATTTCAACGATACAGAAGAAAAGTAAATTTTACATATCATAAAATTTTAAACAACAAAAGAGGCGAAAAATTAAACGAAAATTTTGCAAATTTATTAAATCACCAATTATCAGTAATCGTATATAATTTTGTTGACATTCTTTCTCATGCTCGAACAGATACACAAATGGTCAGAGAATTAGCAAACAGCGATGCGGCATACAGAGATTTAACCATAACGTGGTTTGAACACTCACCGCTTTTAACAACTATAAAATTATTGGCAAAGCACAATATTAAAACTTTTATAACAACCGATCACGGCTCGGTAAACGTAATAAACCCGGTTAAAGTTGTCGGTGATAAGCATACAACTGCAAATTTAAGATATAAACACGGGAAAAACTTATCGTATAATAAAAATCAAGTTTTTGAAATTATCAATCCCGAAACTGTCGGATTACCGGTTTCAAATTTAAGCAGTTCGTATATTTTTGCTTATAAAAATGATTTTTTAGCTTATCCGAATAATTATAATCACTATGTTAAATATTATAAAAACACCTTTCAACACGGCGGAATTTCAATGGAAGAAATGCTTTTACCATACATCACTTTAACTCCTAAAAAATAATGAAAGAATATATCGCTGAAGAATTAGAAGATTTAAAAACTATTGCTTCTGAATTATTAAGCAATTTCCCTAAAAATAAAATTTTTGCATTTTTCGGAAAAATGGGCAGCGGAAAAACTACTTTTATTAAAGAAATTTGTAAACAATTGGGTGTCAGCGATGTAGTAACAAGCCCCACATTTGCACTTATCAACGAATATACACTACCTGAAGAACATAAAATTTTTCATTTTGACTTTTACAGAATCGAATCAATTGAAGAAGCCTACGATTTCGGATATGAAGAATATTTTTACAGCGGAGAATATTGTTTCATAGAATGGCCTGAATTAATAGAAACTTTACTTCCTAAAAAATATATCAAAATTATTATTAATGAAGTTGACAACGGAAACAGAATTTTCAGCTTTGAAAACAAGATAATTTCATAAAATTTTATTAAATTTGAACGTAATAATTTTGTTTTCTTAATTCTGAAATATGTCGCAATCACAAAAAGCAAAAGAACAATTTTCTTTTAATGAGAAATTAATGCCGCAACCGGAAATGCTTGAAGAAAGAAAAAGCAAACGTTCTTTATTTATAGGCATTCCAAAAGAAACAAACCCATATGAAAGCAGAATAATGCTTACACCGCAAGCCGTGAAACAACTGACGGAAGACGGCCATCAAATAGCAATTGAATCAAATGCCGGTATTAAAAGTCGATGGAACGATGAAGATTATGTAAGTGCCGGTGCAATTATAAAAACCCGAAAAGAAATTTTCAACTCTGAAATCGTTATCAAGGTTTCACCCTTCGAGGAAGATGAAATAAAACTTTTAACCGGTAATCAACTCATTATTTCGGCTTTACATTTCAACACACAATCGTTAAAAAAAATTAAGCTCCTGAAAGAAAAGAAAATAACTGCAGTAGGTATTGAATTAATGAAAGATGATGAGAACTATAATCCGTTTGTTCAAACAATGAATGAAATTGCAGGAATTTTAGCAATAAATACGGCAAATGAATATTTAAGCAATCCTGTTCTCGGTAAGGGAATACTTTTAGGAGGAATAACCGGTATTCCTGCTGCAAAAGTAATTATTATCGGTGCAGGTACTGCCGGTGAATATGCCGCAAGAACAGCTATAGGATTAGGAGCACAAGTAAAGGTTTTTGATAACTCTGTTTCCAAATTACAAAACCTGAAAAGCAAATTAGGCATTCAACTATTTACTTCAGTATTACAAAAACAAGTTATTGCAAATACTCTAAAAACTGCTGATGTTCTGATAGGAGCTCTTGATGACACAAAAGATGAAAACAATATTATTATATCAAAAAAAATGATTTCATCAATGAAAAAAGGCTCAGTTATAATTGATTTGAATACCGATAGTGCATCATGTTTTGCAACTTCCGATATAACTCATTTCGGGAATCCGGCTTTCGAAATTCACGGAATCATTCATTATTGTGTTCCGAACATGGCTTCCAAAGCTCCCAGAACAGCATCTGTAGCTTTAAGCAATTCAATTTTTCCGATTTTACAAAAAATCAGTCACGAAAAAAACACTTCAAATATTATCAGAAGTATTACCGAAATTAGAAATGGAACGTATATATATGAAGGAATTCTTACCAATGAGCGAATTGCAAAAAAATTCAATATCGATTACAGGGATATTGAATTATTAAGCTCTTTTTATTAATAAGAAAGCAAATCGTTGATTTGCTTTCTTGTTTTTATTTTTTTTCTTTTAATAATTCTCTAATTTTTGTTTCTAATTCATCAGCCAATTCAATATTATCTGCAAGAAGTTTTTTTACGGCATCTCTTCCCTGTCCGAGTTTCACATCTCCGTAGCTATACCATGAGCCGCTTTTTTGAATAATACCGAATTCTGCTCCCAAATCAATTATTTCACCAATTTTTGAAATTCCTTCTCCGTATATTATATCAAATTCTGCACTTTTAAACGGCGGTGCAACTTTATTTTTAACAACTTTTACTCTGGTTTTATTTCCGGTTACTTCAGTATCGTCTTTTATTTGCCCTATTCTTCTTACATCTATCCTTATAGATGCATAAAATTTCAAAGCATTTCCTCCGGTGGTTGTTTCCGGATTTCCGAACATTACACCGATTTTTTCTCTCAACTGATTAATAAAGATAACACAGGTTTTAGTTTTCCCTATATTTGAAGTTAATTTCCTTAAGGCTTGTGACATTAAACGAGCTTGCAAACCCATTCTTGAATCGCCCATATCTCCTTCAATTTCAGCTCTCGGGGTTAAAGCAGCTACCGAATCAATAACAACAATATCAACCGCTCCTGAGCGTATTAAGTGATCAGTAATTTCCAAAGCTTGTTCCCCGTTGTCCGGCTGAGAAACTAATAAATTATCAATATCTACGCCCAAATTTTTAGCATAATAACTGTCAAATGCATGTTCAGCATCTATAAATGCTGCTATACCGTCTTCTTTTTGTGCTTCGGCAATAATATGCAATGCAAGAGTTGTTTTTCCGGATGATTCAGGTCCGTATATCTCAATAACTCTCCCTTTAGGCACTCCACCTACTCCCAATGCATTATCTAATGCTATCGAACCGGTTGAAATTGATGGAATATCAATAACAGCTTCTGAATCTAATCGCATAATAGCTCCTTTTCCGTATTCTTTATCAATTTTACTTAATGTTGATTGTAATGCTTGCATTTTAGCAGCTTTTATATCATTGGTAACTGTTTCTTTTTTTGCCATTTTAATTATTTAATTTTTGTTAAAAGCGTTAATTATTTGTTCAAAATGTTCTTTCGTTTTTACTTTATTAAATACTTTTAATACGATTCCGTTTTCATCTGTTACAAAAGTAGTTCTTTTTACACCCATAAAAGTTTTACCGTAAAGTTTCTTCTCTCCCCATACACCGCATGAATTCATAATTTTTTTATCAGAATCTGAAATCAACTTAAACGGAAGGTTTAACTTCGTTGAAAATTTGATATGCGATTCATTACTGTCAGGACTAACGCCTATAACTTCAAAATTTTCCTGTTGCAGCTTACTGAAATTATCTCTTAAATTAATTGCTTCATTAGTACATCCCGGTGTATTATCTTTCGGATAAAAATATAAAATCAATTTTTTTCCTAATAAACTTGTTGTATTTATTATTTTATTCAATTCAGGAAAAATATCTCCTTCCTTTATTAATGTCATAGTTTTTTTTTATCAGTCAAAAATATAAATAATTTTCTATGAAAAAATATTAATTAACTGCAACCTTTTTATTTTTTTTTCGTACATATTAATAAACAAACGAATTAAAACTAAAAGCCATGAACGAAGACTTTGAAAATATTACAATCAGTAACGAAAATGAAAATATCGTTGATGAATTATTAGAAA
>DYOF01000017.1:29937-32133 GCA_020720665.1 Acetofilamentum sp.
TAATTAAAACAATAAAAGTTTAAATATTATTATTCATATAAAATAAAAAAAAAGACTGTCAGAAACAGTCTTTTTTTTTATTTTATATGAACTTATATATGTCCGGTTAAACTCATTTGAATATAATAAACTCCTGCTCCGGCAAGATAACCGATTAAAGCTAATAAACTTATTTTTTTCAAATACCATATAAAATCAATTTTTTCCATGCCCATTGCAGCAACTCCGGCAGCTGATCCGATAATTAAAATACTGCCGCCTGTTCCGGCACAATAAGCTAAAAATTCCCAAAAAATTCCGTCAGTCATAAAATGTTTAGCATACATCATCGCTTCCGGATTTGAAGATAATGCGTTTATCATTTCGGGAGTTTGTATATCATACATACCCATAGCGCCTGCAACTAAAGGAACATTATCAACAATTGAAGATAAAATACCGATTGCAATATTAATTAAATATATATTACCGAGTTTCTCATCCAAAAATTCAGCTAAAATTCCTAAGTGTCCGGCGGATTGTAAACTTGCAACCGCAGATAAGATTCCTAAAAAGAATAATATAGTTGGTACATCAACTTTAGATAAAATTTTTACAACTTGTAATTTTTCAATTTTTGTTCCGGCAATTGAGTGTGAATGGGTTCCGGTTCCTAAATCTTCATTATGTGTTTCTTCATTATTGAATTTTTTAACATTATGCCATCTGTGCAAAATTTCTGTAATAGCCCATAACGTACCAAGTCCCAATAACATACCCATATAAGGAGGTAAGTGTGTAACCGTTTTAAATATCGGTACAAATAATAAAGCGGATACTCCCAAGATAAGAATAGTAACTTGTTGTTTTTTCGAAACAATATCTTTATCGCTTATTTCGGCTGGTCTTTCAACATTTCCTTTCATCAAAAACGTTAAAATTATTAAAGGAATAACCATTGTTACTAAACTTGGTAAAAACACCATTGTTATAATACTGCCTGCTGTAACTTGTCCTCCTATCCATAGCATAATCGTAGTAACATCTCCTATCGGGGACCAAGCTCCTCCGGCATTAGCTGCTAAGATAACCATACTGGCAAAAAACCATCTTGTTTTTTGATCGTCAATTAATTTACGCAAAAGTGCCACTAAAACAATTGTGGTTGTTAAATTATCTAATGCTGCTGACATAAAAAAAGTTAAAAAACTTACAATCCAAAGTAATTTAACTTTATTTGTTGTTTTAATTTTATCAGTAATTACTTTAAATCCTTGATGTTGATCTACAATTTCTACAATAGTCATTGCACCCAACAAGAAAAATAAAATTGTAGCAATTTCACTTAAATGATGCAAAATTTCATGATGGGCAATAAAATCAACCATTCCTTCATGATTATTAGCATCAGGATTAGAATGTAAAAAATGCCCCCAAGCACTACTGATATATTCGCCGGCACCGTTGACCATATTTAAAATATCATGACTTCCCGTAATGTAAATTACCCAAGTCAGTACACCTATTATTAAAGCAGGTGCAGCTTTATCTATTCGTAAAGGATGTTCCAAAGCTATCATGGCATATCCTAAAACAAATACAACAACCATTAATATAAACATAACTTATTGATTTTTAATTAATTAATAAATATAAAAATTATTTGCAAATATAGATACGAAAATGTGATTTTAAAAATAATTATTTAATATTTTGAAACATAAAAAAAGCCCCAATCAAATGAATGATTGAGGCTTAAAAAAAGGCAACGACCTACTTTCCCGCTAATGCAGTAACATCGGCGCTGATGGTCTTAACTTCTCTGTTCGGTATGGGAAGAGGTGGAACCCCATCGCAATAGTCACCTTAAAATTTTAAATAAATTTATGACATACTAAAAGAAAACGTCCTCATTGGTGATGAAAGTTTATGGGTAATTAGTACTGCTCGGCTCCGGCATCACTACCGTTATACCTGCAGCCTATCAACGTCATCGTCTATAACGACCCTTAAAGGAAATCTCATCTTGAGGTGAGCTTCGCGCTTAGATGCTTTCAGCGCTTATCTCGTCCAAACATAGCTACTCTGCGATGCACTTAAGCAGCACAACAGATACACCAGAGGTTTGTCCAACCCGGTCCTCTCGTACTAGGGTCAGGGCCTCTCAAATTTCCAACGCCCACAACAGATAGGGACCGAACTGTCTCACGACGTTCT
>DYOF01000229.1 GCA_020720665.1 Acetofilamentum sp.
TATGTATTAGAAATTAGGGGTTTGGTATATTCATTTCAAGAAAAAGCAATTAACACATATATAAATGTTACATACTTCCAAATATCGTATATCGTATAAAATGAAATAGTAATAAAAAATGATATTTTAAAAATAAAATTTAATTTTGCGTTGAAAAAATTTGTCAAAGTTTTGAAATGATAGAAGAAGTCGAAATTAAGAATTTTAAATCTATTATCCACGATAAAATCTCGTTGGGCAGAATAAATGTGTTCATCGGCGAAAACGGATGCGGCAAAACCAATATTCTTGAAGCTGTTGCGATGTTAAGTGCTTCAAAAAGCAACAATTTGAATATCAATAGCTTGTCAGGTAAAGGCATACGCGTTACAAAACCAAAGCTGACCATGAGTTCGTTTATCGGGCTGAGGCAGAAGAATGAAATAGAAATCGCAGCAAAATTATCCGACTCCGACGAAACAGAAAAGTGTATCATTTTTCCTGTGAATCCGGACGATATTTATTCCGAATGGAAAGATCGTTTGAGTGTGAATGAAAACGAAATAGAAAAAGTCTTAGAATCAAAGGAATTAGAAAATGAATTATTAGAAAATGTTGAAAATATTTATAAACCTGAGTTTTTAAATAGTGTCAATAAGGAAGATCTTTTAAAATTTATAAAAAAGTTTGCGCAAGTAACATACCTAAACGATTTCTTTGAATCAAAAGAATTATTGACAAAATTTCTGATTTACAACTTGAATACAAGCGCGTTACGCGGAATTGTAAGTCAGAGCAAAGAAATTCCGTTAGGTATAAACGGCGAGGGTTTGGATGTTTTGTTAAGCGATTTCTCAACGGAAGAATGGAACGAACTGAAAAATTACAGTTATCTCATATCTTGGTTAGACGATATTATTATAGATGAGACAGATACGCTTAAATACAAAGGTCATAAATTGGGTCGCAGTTCTTCATATTTGTATTTCAGAGATAAATTCATGAGAAAAAACAACAACGTATTTGCTGCTGAAAATTCCAACGAAGGCGTTCTGAATGTGTTGTTTAATTTGGCATTATTTATTAGTCATAAAACGCCGAAGTTTTTTGCGATTGATAATATTGACAGTTCGCTGAATCCGCATTTGTGCCAACATTTGATGAAAGAACTTTGCGAATT
>DYOF01000018.1 GCA_020720665.1 Acetofilamentum sp.
TTTCATCTGTCTAAAAATTTATTTGATAGTTTTATTGCTTGTTTTTGAATGTTGAATCCAATTTCTGTTTTTGTTTTTTTCATCTTTTTTCCTGAATGCTTCTTCAAGATTGATGTTGAAACAGTTGGCTAAGTCAAAAATATAATTTAATACGTCAGCAAATTCTTCTTCTAATTCAACGCTTGAATTTGATTTTTCTTTTTCGGTAAATAAACCGGCATAATTTCTAATGGCTTTTGCAAGTTCTCCAAATTCTTCTGAAAGCAGCAAAAATATTTCTAAATAATTATTTTTATCCCATCCCCTTTCTTCTCCGATTGTTTTTATATGGTATTGGAGATCTTTTAATGTGGGATTTTCAGGAATTTGTATCATTGTTTATTCTCCGAATAGTTCTTCTAATTTTGCTTTTAATGCTTGACCTCTCAATCCGACATCCAATATTTTGCCTTCTTTATCTAATAAAACGGTGTGCGGAATTCCACTGACGTTATAAATTTTGGCTCCTTTTGATTGCCAGAACTGCAAATCACTGACATGTATCCATGTTAAGCTGTCGCTTTCTATTGCTTTTAACCAAGAATCTCTGTCTTTATCTAATGATACTGCGTATATTTCAAATCCTTTGTCGTGATATTTTTTATATAATTTAACGTTATTCGGATTTTCCGTACGACACGGACGACACCATGAAGCCCAAAAGTCGATTAATACATAATTTCCTTTTGTTGAAGACAATTTTATGGTGGTTCCGTCAGGATTTTCCAGTTCAATTTCCGGGGCTTGCTCACCTATTTTTAATTTCTTCATATTTTCTGTTTGTGTAATGAAGTCTTTTACAATTTCATTGCTTTCATATTTTTTTAAACCTGAGCTTAGTTTTTCATGATAATCGCCAAATTTATTCGGTTCTAAAAGTCCGAGGAAAAAGATGCAGGTTGGTGAACTCGGGTATTTATCAACCATTGATTTAACAATGTCCGTTTTTTGTGAAATATCTTTAACGGTTTCTATTTTTTTGCTGTACTCGTAATACAATTGCGAGTGAACAGAGTTTAAGATAACAGGATTTGCAAGATTATTAATGTCAATAGTCATTTCGGTATTTTCTCCGGGTTCCGGAAAAAAAACAACAAATATACCTTTCTCAAAAACTAATAGGTAAAAGTTGAATTCGTTAAACTTTTCATTAAAAACAAACGACCCGTCTTTGCCTATGTTTTGGCTTTCAATAACATTGTATTGCAGGTCTTGAAGTTCGATTTTTGTATATTTGGTGTTATTAATAACTTTCCCTTTTAAACTTGCCGGTTTTGCAAATATTATACTTAAGGAAAGGGACAAAGCAATTGTAAAAATAAGTTTTTTGTTCATTTGATTTTTATTTATTTAGTTTATGTAATGAGCCAACTCAAAAAGCCGGCTCATTCGGTTATTTTCTGTTATAAACAGATTTGTTTTAAAATTATTGCCGTTTTAATGCAATTATTATTCATTCATTTGTTTTTTCAGAGCTTCTTGATCCCTAATTCTTTTTTCAATAATGTAAATATAATCTCTTGCAGCTTTCAGGTGGTATTCAGAGTAAGCTCTTTGTGCCCAATCTAATGCCAAATCAAATTCACCTAAGACTTCTGATGCCAGTGCCATATTGTAGCAGGCATATCCTGCAATTTTGGTGTCTGTGTCATTGACATATCGTTTCCATATTTCGGCGGCGTCTTCCCATTGCTTTGCTTGTACTTTATATCGAGCTTCTTTAAAATCATCATTTGCCTTAGTAAAATATTTTCTTGAAACCCAAATCCACATCGGTGAAATTCTGAATGCATATTGTTTTCCGGCAAAATAGCCGGTTTCTTCAATTGTAAATGAAGTTGTGGGTAGATTTCTTTCGGCTTCCCCGATTGAACGTCCTTTACCGTCCCAAGCCTTTCGGTCGGTAAAAACGCTTTGGTCAACAATTTTATGTTCTGCCGGATAATAAATACGCCAACCTGAATTTACGTCAATATCAAGCGATGCAATATGTTCGTTATACGAAACTTCTTTTCCGTTAACCGTTTCTTTTCTTTGTTGAACTCCAAAATGTTTTGATGTGTTTGAATCAAATGTTTCTAATAAAATTAATGCGTCGGCATTATAATTTTTACAAATTTGTTCTACTTTTTCCCATTCTAAGGGTTCTGCAAATTGGGCTGTTCCGGTGCCTCTGATATCATCTGTTCCGGAAGGTAATGTTACTTTGAATCTGGGTGAGTTTAACAGTCCGTCTGCAACTCCCGCAATACATTTTTGAGATGCGTTTCGGTCTGCGAATAGTTCTTCACCTGTTACTAAGCCTTCTAATACGTTAACAATTCGGCTGCCGTCTCCTTTTTTAGGTAAACTTCTGTTAACAACAGCCAGAGTATTAATTTTACTCGGTAAAAATATTTCTGCGGGTTTTAAAACACTAACCGAAATGGATTTTGTTTTACATGAACTTATTCCGATTACCAAAATAATTATAAATAAAGCTTGAAATTTAAGTTTTTTCATCAGTTTGCTTTTAAAGTTTAAAACCGGTTACAATAATATCATCTGTTTGCCATGTGTCTTTCATCCAATCATTTATTGTTTTTTCAAGAATGTCGTGTTGTTCTTGCATGGGTTTATAATGAATATCCATAAGTAAGTCTTTCATTTGTTTAATCATAAACTTACGGTTATGCGGTCCGCCGAATTGATCTTGATACCCGTCAGAGAACATATAAAACCATGCGGGTGATTCGTATTTAATTACATGGCTTTCAAATTCCTTTTTCTCTTGTTGGTAGCCTCCGATACCATGCCTGCTTGCTTTTATGTGTGTTAATTTTCCGTCGGTTATATAAATCAGAGGATTTTTTGCTCCGGCATATTCAACGGTTTTATTTTCGATGTCAATTACGCATAGAGCCATATCCATTCCGTCTTGTGACAGACCTTCGGTTTCTTGTTTTAATGCCTGAACAACATAATCGTTCATTTTTTCAAGAATAACATCTGCTTTTAAAATGTTATTATTTACAATGGTTGTTAATATTTCGCTGCCTATCATACTCATTAAAGCTCCGGGAACTCCGTGTCCGGTACAATCAACCGCAGTATAAACTATTTTATTTTCTTTTTTAGCATACCAGTAAAAATCGCCGCTGACAATATCTCGTGGTTTGAACAGTAAGAAATTTTCGGTTAAATGTTTTGTAATGTTTTCTTTAACCGGCAACATTGCTTCTTGTATTCGCTTAGCATAGTTAATACTTGCAGTAATTGAGGTGTTTTTTTGAATAATTTCTTCATTTTGTGCCGACAAAGTGTCATTTTTTGCTTCAATTTCTTCTTTTTGTATTTGGATTTCTTTTGTTCGTTCCTCAACAATACGTTTTAAATATTCTCTTTGTTTTTTTAGTCTGGCGATACTGAGTTGTATGATTCCGTATATAAAGATTAAAAACAGAATAAAATAACCGATGAAAGCACCTATTGTTCTGTACCATGGCGGTAAAATTTCAAATGTATATTCGGCAACTTTTGATTCTACATCATATAAGTTTTTTGCTTTTACAATCATTGTATATGTTCCGGGAGACAAGTTTGAGTATTCTTTATCGGTATTATATTTCCAATCTGACCACTCGGTATCATTTCCTTTTAAAATAAATTTATATTGAGTTTTCTCGGGTTCTTCATAAAAAACAGAAGAGAAGAAGAATCTTAAATCATTGAATTCAAATGGAATTCCGGGTATGTTTTCGGGATTTTGCACTAAGGAAATGTTTCCGTTATTATCTCGATATGCACCGCCGAATAAAACCGAATCATTTTTAACAAACTCTACTTTTCTGATCAGTGCTTGGAAAGGTTCTTCAAAACGTTTTTTTGATTGTATGTTATAGAGTACGAAACCTGTTTCTGTTCCGACAATCAGCTCGTTATCAGATATTTGATTTATTGTATTAATTCTGTTTTTAACTTTGTAAAATGGGGTTTTAATTACTTCATACTTACCGTTATTGAGTTTAAGCATACCTAATTCCCAATGTTTTTTGTTTTTAATTTTTGGGTCTTCTAATTCTTCCTTGAACCAAATATTTCCGTTTTTTGCTTGATGCAAACCGGTTATGCTGATTTTTCTTCCGAAAATTTTGTCAAATACGGGATCCTTCATAAACTTTTTGGAGGCTTTGTCGAAATAGTATATTCCGTCATCAGTTGTAAATTTTATTTCTTTATTTATTTCATAAACGTAATTGTTATATAAATTCGGCAAACCGTTTTTATCATTATATAAAATTTCTTCTGTAACAGAATCCAACTTATTATTTAATTTAATTCTGACTACTCCTTTACTTTTGTCTGATACCCAAAACGTATTTTGCTCATCTTCAACAATGTGCCTATAATCACCTTTAAAATTTTTAACGGCGTGTTTAAATTTCCATTTTCCTTCTGAAAATTCATAAACCATTAACCCGTGTCCGCCTGTTGTTAATATAAAGTTTTTATTTTGTTTTAAAACAATATAATTTTTAATACTTGTTTTGGGTCCGAGTAAGTTTGCTTTTTTCTCATTAATTTCATATAATCCCAGTGATGTGGCACATAAAAGAGTATTGTTGGCTGTATCTAATTTCCAATTGAAAGCGCTTCCGTTTTCATTAGTAATTAATTCGAATTTTTCCCCTTCTATTGAATTTTTACTTGAAAAATCTTTACAAAATGTTCCGGTAGAACTTCCTACAAATAACTTATTGTTAAACAAAACGGAGGTATATACAGCTTCTGTTAAATTTGAGTTTTCTGAAAAAACGGTATATGGTATGTTTGGAAAAATCACCGATATTCCGTCATTTGTTCCGACCCAAATATTTTTATCTATATCAGAATATACATTATAAACCGTGTTGTTTTGTAATCCGTTTTCGGTTGAAAAGTGCTTTATTAAATCGAGGTTTTTATCGGTAATAACAAGCCCTTGACTATATAAACCACCTAAAAAATAATCATCTGTGTAATAATTTGATGTGTACATATTTTTTAGAAGCAGGTCTTTTTCAAATGACAAAATACCGTTGTCGGTATATAAGAAAACACTGTCTTGGTAAACATTAAAAAAAATATTTTTTTGTTGGGGAAACATTGCAACGACCCATTTGTCTGCAAATTTTTCTGTTCCGCTTAAAAAATGTAATTTTTGATTTTTATATTCAGAAATTCCTTTCCATTTTTCTTGGAAAAATAATCGGTTATTTACGGTATATGGTTTTACAAAAACATTCTTTTCCGGATTTGCAACATCTATTGTTACAATCTTATCATCCTTATAGATATATAAAACTAAGGGAGATACGAATATCACTTCACCATCAGGACCGTTAACAACGAAACTGACTTGGGTAAATTCTTTTTTTGTATCCGGAATTTTGTCTTTTAAGGATTTGAACTTTAGGTTTCCTTCGGGTGTCGGTTCTAAATATCCGAATTCACCTTGTGCTCCGACATATATTTTTCCGGTTTTATCTGTAGTAATAGAATAAATATTGGGTTCTCCGGGTAAAAATATTTTTTTCCAGGTTCGCCCGTCAAATTCTAAAATGTATGATTGGTTTGCAAAATACATAATGCCTCTTTTGTCTTGTATAATGGAAAATACTTGACTATTTCCGTCGTATTCTGCTCGGTTATAATTTTTTATATAAGGAATTCCTTTGCTTTCGACTTGGGAAAAAATAATTCCTGTATAAAACATTATAAATATTATACTTAGTAATTTTTTAATATCCATTTTAAATCGTTTTAGTTTCGCTGACTTACTATTTTTAAATAAATTTATGTAAAGTTTCAAAAGCATTAATCGTGCCAACCGTCAAATAAAACATCTGTGTTTGCATTTATCAGAGCGTAAAATAATTCTTTATTTTTTAATTCCTCTTTGTTATAATTTTTAAATTCGGATTTAAAACCGGAAATATTAATAAGATTGCTGTTAATTTTTACGGCTTTTGTTCCCCAAAATGAATTTCGATTTAACATCGGTTTAAATTTTTTTATTTCTCTGTTTGAAATAACAGTTACTAATACATTGGTTTCATTCTTTAATTTTCCTGCACCCGAATAAATTGTTTGGTTATCAACGTTTGTAAAGTGTGAAAAGTTGCTGAATATCAACAAATTATCATTGTTTTTTATAATATCAAACGGTATTGCAGCCGCTTTATATTCTAACTCAAATGATTGTGTATCATCATCAATATTTAATTGGTAAAATATCTGACTATCATCGCTTGAAATCAGAACATCCGGTTGTTCTCCGTTAAAAATAATGTTTGCTGTATTATTGATTTCATCAAAAAATAATTTGCGAGGTATTTTATGAACCGGAATTTCTTTTTCAAAGAGCAACATACCAAGTTTATCATATTTTTTTAAACTGTTCGTGATTTTGTTGGCTTTAGTGGTTTCAATAAAAACAGCTCCTTCGGAAAATAAATCCGCAACCGTGTAATAGGTTTCGGTTGTATCAGAATTGATTGAATGTTTGATAAACTTAATTTGTGATGAATCTTTTAAAAATGCAATAAACCCCTTGCTTTTCGATTTTTCATCAGTTATATACCCCGAAACCCATTGCTGTTGATTTTCAAATTTACAAAAATCTAAGATATTATACACCAGAACGGCTTGGTTTATTTTTGACGGTTTAAAAACTGCTTTTTGGGCTTTTTTGTTCAGATACAAGCTGTTAAATTCAAACAAAATTTGTTCAACTAATCTGTTTTTAAGTATTTCAAAGGCTTGTTTTTGGATTTCTTTATATGATAAGTCTTGACGCAAAACATAGTCTTTTATGCCCCCCATGCCATTATATGAATTCAAATAAAACTCTTTATATTTAAAAATTTCTTCGGCTTTTAGGGCATTTAAAAATTCTTTTCGAAGACTGTCAGCATATATTTTCTTTTCAATTAACTGATTTACATATGCTATGCTTTTTTCAATATTAACCCGTTCGGACAACTCAGGATTATTAATTGATTTTTTAGACCATTGCAAGAAATTTATTTGAGCTTCATTAATCTTAAACAATAAAATTAATAAAGAATTATTATCATATTTTTCAATTTTATATACAAATTTTTTGTCTAAGTCAAATGTTTTTAAAGAGTCGGTATAGTTTTCTTCTGATATCGCTTCAATTAATTTTTTTAATTTTTTGTCTTCTTCCGATATTTCATTTCTGTTACTGTTAATTATTTGATTTTTTACATCCTTTACTTGTTGTACCCATTTTTTGTAATCCCATAAAGTGATATTATTATTCAGAAAATTTGAATTGGTTAAACCGTCTAAACGGTATGTTATAATAGGTTTAAGCTTGTAATTTTGATTATAGTTTTTTATAGGAAATATTTCGATTGCCTTTTTATATTCACTCAGGTTATAAATAACTGAGTCAAATTTAGTTTCCAGTGTATTGAGAGACTCTATAAACTCTTCGTCATCAGAAAGATAAATGTTTTTTATTTTAACATAATCGGTATTAACAGACATAAACAGATTAACACATTCGTTATAAAAATCGGAACTTTTATTAAAATAGTTAATTATACGTAAAATATTTGTTTCGTAGATTTCAATTGAATCTAATTGATTTTTAATATATAAATTGATATCTTCATTTGTTATTTTTTTTTCTTCGGTTGGTTTTATCACATTTTCATAATACATACGGTTTTTTTTCTTATCGTCTTCAAGTTTTAACATTGCTAAATTGAAGTATAGTTTAGTATTATAAATAAACTGTTTTGTGTATGAAAACTCTGTAAAAGGATTAAATTCATACGTCCACTCTTTGGCAATAATTGCCAACTGAAAATATGTGTTTGAAAAATCGGGGTCTTGTTTTTGATATGCCATCAACAAGGTATATGCACGATCTTTGTCGCCCGATAAGACAATTGAGTAAACATCATCATAATTAATCAGCGATGCCCCTGCTCTAAAAACAGAAAAAATATAAACGACAAGTATCAGTATAGCCCTTTTTGTAAACATAATTAATTTTTAATTTCAATAACTTCTAATTCTACTCTTCTGTTTTTAGCTCTATTTTCATCAGTATCAATCGGAAAATATGCCGGTTTTGATTTCCCATAACCTTTTGAAATGATTTGTTCTTTTTTTATGTTGTTCTCTGTTAAATATTTGAATACAGTTGTTGCTCTTTTTTCAGAAAGTTTTAAATTATATATACTTGAACCGATATCATCAGTATGTGCAGAAACCTCAATTTTAATGTTCGGATTTGCTTCTAACAGTTTTACTACTCTGTTTAATTCTTCAAACGAATTCTTATTTAAATCGGCTGAATTGGTTTCAAAATTAATGTCATTTAATTCAATTTTGGTTGCTTTTTTCAAGGGTTCCAAATCGACTTTCAGGTTATGCTCTGCTTGGTCATCCATTAAGTCAACCGTAACATTATAAAATGCGTAACCTTTTGGACTTACATTAACTTCGTAGCGTGTACCGTCTCTTAATTTTATTTTTAATTTGCCGTCATTATCGGTTTTTACTTTTTTAATGATTTTCTCATTTGTTGATAAGTTAGTTATTTCAATATACGTTTCAACGCCTTCACCTGTTTCACTGTCAGAAAGTTGTATTTCATAATCAATTTTATTGATTTGTAATTCTATATCCCTTTCAAATTCAGAAAATTGAACGACCCCTCTTAAATCTAAATTAAAACTGTTTGGTTCAAAATGTTTTTTTTCAGCTTCAATTTTAAATTCGTTTCCAATCGGCAGAGTAATGAAATACCTCCCTGTTGCATTTTTTTTCACAGGCACATTTAACCTTTGGTTATTTTGTGTATTCAGAATCTTTATTTCAGACTCTAAGGGCTCATATATTTCTGAATCATAAACATTTAACACTAAATCGACTTCTGAATAAAGGTTAATGTTTTTTTGTTCTTCCTTAAAATTAATAATGTTGCCGGTATTATAGAAGAAAAAATAATGAGAGTAATTTTCATGATAAACATCAATTATAAATTTATTTCCTCGCGGTAAAAAGAAATTGTATTCGCCGGTTACCGAATTTGTATTCACCGAAAATTGAACAATTGAGGTATTCGGATCAACAATATCAATTGTTGCCGAAAGCGGTTTTTCTGTTTTTAAATCACTCACAATACCATGAAAATGAACTGTAGCTTCCGGTCGAGTTTCAAATTTCATTTCTGATGAAACCAACATTACAGATTGGTTTTTTATTTTATTGTTTCCTGATAAATAATAAATTCGATGTCCGTTTTGAGGTATGCTCGGATACGATTCCTCAAACTCTGAATTAATTGTATCAACCGGAATCGGCGACATCCATGCGTTTTTAGTTATCTTCTTTGCAAAATAAATATCCGATCCGTTTTCGCCCTCATTTCTTACAGAAACAAAATATAAAGTTTTTCCGTCCGGAGCTAATCTCGGGCATTTATCACAACCGGCATTAACCGGTTCCGGCAGAATTTTCGGTTTTGACCACTCGCCATTTACAAGTTCTGAAACAAGTATCGCAAAACATTCTATTTTTTTAAAATTATCGTTTTCAATTCTTCGGGCAAAATACAACTGTTTTCCGTTTGGTGCTATGAAAGGATCCGTTTCATCTTCACCGGTATTTATTTGCTCGTTTAGTTTTACGGGTGCCGACCAATTGTTGCCTTCTTTTTCAATAAAATAAATATCTGAATTTGTGTTCTTCCCTCCCGGCTTTAAAGAAAGGTAAATTTTATCGGCATTTTGATTGTAAGCAGGTGCATCTGCCGTAAAAATCAGAGAAGTATCTGTTTTAATATGGATTTTTTGGGGTCGAGACCATGTGTTATCTATATTTAATTCACATTCTGCCAAATATCTTTCGGTTGTAGTTTCTCCTATAAAAACAATTTTTTTGCCGTCGTAACTGATGTATGGGGCAATAATTTTTGTTTCAATATCATTAACCGGTAACAACAGCTCCATTTTATTTTGAGAGTAAGCAAACAAAATAAAAAACTGTAAAAATAATTGTATAAAACCTATCTTTTTCACGGAAAAATTAATTTGTTACTGTCGAAGATACAAATATATTAAAGTTCTCATTATTTTTCACATATTTTTTGTCTTTTTGACAGATATAAATTTGTCTTATTTGAAACCTGCATTTATCTTTGTTAAATACTTTAATTAATAATTTTATGGGAAAAACGTTTGCCGAAAAAATATTAAATGCAGAAACAGGTGCTATTGTTTTTAAAAAACCTGATATTGTTCTGACACACGATAATACATCAAGTATTTTTAAAACATTTGAAAAAATGGGAGGCGAACAGGTTGCAGACCCAAATCAGCTTTTAATTGTCCTGGATCATAATGCACCACCTACAACTGCGGCATTAGCTACTCAATATCAATCTATAAGAACAATTGTTGCAGAACAAAAAATTAAAAAGTTTTATGATGCCGGAAAGGGAATTTGTCATCAAATTATGTCATACCACGCCGAACCGAAAATGATTATTGTAGGAAGCGACAGCCATACATGTACTGCCGGAGCATTCAATACATTGGCTGCCGGAATAGACCGAACAGAGGCAGCAGGTTTATGGAAAAGAGGCGAAACTTGGTTTAGAGTTCCCGACAGCATGAAAATTACTCTTAGCGGCAAACTGCAAAAAGGCGTTTACGCTAAAGATATTTCATTGTGGATTATTGGCTTAATCGGTTCAGACGGGGCAAATTATATGTCAATTGAATATCACGGAGACGGGGTGCAAACTTTAGGAATCTCTGAACGGATGACATTAGCCAATTTAGCCTCCGAAATGGGAGCCAAAAATGCCGTTTTCCCTCCGGATAATGTTCTTGCCGAATTCTACGGAAAGGAAAAAATTGACGGAATTTGGGCTGATAATGACGCTGTTTATGCAAAAGAAATTCTTATAAATTTACGTGATATTTTTCCTGTTGTTGCGGCACCTCACCATGTTGATAATGTCAAAGCCCTGTCAGAAGTAGTCGGAACGCCTGTTCATCAAGGATTTATAGGAACTTGCACCAACGGACGAATTGAAGATTTACGACAAGCAGCCGAAGTATTAAAAGGGAAAAAAGTTGCCGAAGGGTTTCAATTGTTAGTTACTCCGGCATCTCAAAAAATATATATCCAAGCAATGAAAGAAGGATTGATTGAAACCTTTATTGAATCCGGAGCAAATGTTTTATCGTCGTCATGCGGACCATGTTTGGGAACCGGACAAGGTATTCCTGCCGACGGTTTTAACGTTATTTCAACAGCCAACAGAAATTTTTTGGGCAGAATGGGCAATAAGAACTCTTCAATTTTCTTAGCATCTCCTGCAAATGTTGCTTTATCGGCAATTAACGGCTATATTTCCGATATCAGAAATGTAAAAACAAATGAAAAATTTCCCTATTCAATACAACAAAGTTCAACCCTAACCATCAGCCCTGACGATAACAGGCGTAATGAAAAAGGCATTTGGAATTATGCCGATACCGACAATTTGAATACCGACCAAATGTTTGCCGGAAATTTAACCTATAATATTTTAAGTTCGGATGCCCCGAGTATTCTACCCCATTTATTTGAAGGTTTTGATGTAAATTTTAATAAAAATCTAAAATCTGACGATATTATTATTGCCGGAGATAATTTCGGGTGCGGAAGTTCCCGTGAACATCCGGCAGTAGGTTTAGCCTATGCCGGCGTAAAGGCTGTTATTGTAAAATCTGTAAATCGGATATTTTATCGTTCGGCAATTAATCAAGGATTGCTTTTAATTGTTCATTCTGAAGCCGTAAATGCTTACAAACCGGGTGATGATGTTGAAATCAACTTTGAGCAATCGTTTGTCACAGTCGGCGGTAAAGCATTTCGCTTTGCTCCCCTTCCGGAAAAATTAATGCAAATTATAACTAAAAAGGGACTGATAAATTGGATTAAAGAACAATAATTGCCGATAACTTATTGTACAACACCTTCAATGATACTTTTAGGAACTCATTCCCCGACAGCAAATTAGACGGTAATGAATTGCTCTGTATTATTAATGAGCTTCATTTTAAATTAAAAAAAGAGGCTAAACTTTTTAAGTCAGCCTCATCGGAGGTCACGAGCGGATTCGAACCGCTGTGGACGGTTTTGCAGACCGCTGCCTGACCACTTGGCTACGTGACCTTGTTTTGAGTTTGCAAAGATATAGTATATTATTTTTATAAAAAATACTTTTTTAATCTTTTCTCCAAATCAGTTTTTTTCCAAAACCTAATCGATTATCTGTAAATTTTATAAAATTAAGCTCAAGTGTCCATAATTTAGTTTTCATCAATTGAGCAAAAGGATACTTTTTTATGTAGTTTTTGTGGGCTTTTGTTTTTAATTCTCCCCCGGGTAAAAATAGTGTTCCGTTAAACTGTATGCCTTGAATTTTACCGACAACCGACGTTTCCAAAACAACCGAACCGGCAACTTTATCGTTTTGCAAAACGTCCTGTATATGTTTCGTTTCCTCATCTGAACTAAAAACAAGCAGGTTTTCTTCTTCTAAAAAAACATAAAAGCAATTGGCACAATAAGGAATATCATTTACGGATGTTGCCAAAGTTAAAACATGATGCTCTTTTATAAACTCTATTATCTTTTTATCCGGAATTTTCATACCTTTGTTAAAATAATTTATAAAAACAACAATAATAATAATTTTTATTTTTTTAAAATATGAGAACTCAAACCATTTATGATAACAGGCTAAAAATATTCCGAGCGATGAAAATCAATTGTTTTATTTTATTTATGATATTCTCGACAACACTAACAAATGCTCAACTAAAAGAGCAACACAATTGTTCGGAAAGTAAAATTGCACAATATAAAACAATCTTAAATGCAGATGAAACTAAATATAAAACAACGTCAGGTTTTAATTACGATGTTAAATACTACAAATTAGAGTTTTTATTTACTGATATTAATTCGGCTTATATTCAAGGCAAAATTACAACACATTTTCAAGCAAAATCGAACAATTTTACACAAATACGTTTTGATTTAGCAAATAATTTGCTTGTTGATTCTGTTATTTTTCATCAAAATAAAATGATGAATTATTCTTTATTAAATGATGAATTAACCGTTGATTTATCCGAAACGATTCCTTTTGAATCTTTTGATTCTATTTCCGTTTTTTATCAAGGAGTTCCTGATGCCGGGGGGTTTGGCTCTTTTGAACAAACAACACATAACGGAACACCTATTATTTGGACACTTTCTGAACCCTATGGTGCAAGAGATTGGTGGCCCTGTAAACAAAGTTTAAACGACAAAGCTGATTCTATTGACATATACATAACAAATCCTGAAAATTATAAAGCTGCAAGCAACGGTTTGTTAATCTCTGAAAGCATCAATAACGGCTTTAAAACAGCTCACTGGAAGCACCGACACCCGATAACGGCTTATTTAATTGCCGTTGCTGTTACAAACTATGTTGAATATTCTGATTTTGTAAACTTAACAACCGGAGAAAATGTAGAAGTTCTAAACTACGTATTTCCTGAGAACTTATCTTCTGCCATGACAAGCACGCCTAACGTATTAGATGTCATTCAATTGTACAGCAATTTGTTTATCCCCTACCCTTATCATAATGAGAAATACGGTCATGCTCAATTTGGTTGGGGAGGCGGAATGGAACATCAAACGATGAGCTTTATGGGCGGTTTTTCCCACGGGCTAATGGCTCATGAATTAGCCCATCAATGGTTCGGAGATTATGTTACTTGCGGCTCTTGGGAAGACATTTGGTTAAACGAAGGCTTTGCAACATATTTAGACGGGCTGACCCATGAACACAATCTTCATGACGACGGGGTCAGTTTTAACCAATGGAAGGCAGACAGAATTAACCACATCACATCCTATTCGTACGGGTCTGTTTTTGTTGATGATACTACAAGCGTTTCTCGTATTTTCAGTAGCCGATTATCTTATTCCAAAGGGGCAATGGTATTGCACATGATTAGAAAAAAAATAGGCGATGATAACTTTTTCCAAGCACTCAGAAATTATTTAAGCGACCCTGAAATTGCCGAAGGATACGCTCACACATCTGATTTGCAAGCCCATTTTGAAGCTGCTTACGGCTATTCTTTGCAAGAATTTATCAATGATTGGTTTTACGGTCAAGGGTATCCGATATACAATATTTATTATGGACAGTCAGCATCCAAAGATGTTTCGGTAACTATAAATCAAACACAATCCCACGCTTCTGTTGATTTTTTTGAAATGAATGTGCCAATTAAATTTTACGGTATGGATAAAGATACAACTATTATACTAAACAATACCACAAATCAGCAAGTGTTTTCGTTTCCGCTTAATTTTGATATAATTTCGGCTACTTTCGACCCTGACAAAGATATTGTTACAAAAGGTACAAGCATTTTAAATATTGATACGTTTGATTTTAAACATAAGTTTTTTATCAGCCCAAACCCCTCTCATAATAGTATTACAGTCAGCTTTTTAGAGAAAATTATTCCGGAAGAAGTGATCATCCGAGATATTTCAGGAAAACAATTAAAGTATTTCGGTGCCGAAAAGCAATCAGCCCATCGGTTTGAATATGATATTTCTGACCTTGAAAACGGCATGTATTTTATTTCTTTTGAGCAAGAAGGAAAAACAGTTTCAAAAAAGTTCGTTAAAAATTAAGCATTTGCTTCAAACTTATTATTTTTACAAAAATTTAACACAAAAATATGTTTTCGGGAATTGTAGAAGAAACAGGAATTGTGAAAACGATTAGAAAGGATGGTGAAAATGTTCACTATACTTTAACATGCAAATTTGTTAAAGAATTAAAAATCGATCAAAGTTTATCTCATAACGGAGTTTGTTTAACGGTTGTTAATGTTACCGATGAAGATTATACCGTTACGGCAGTCCAAGAAACATTAATCAAGTCAAATCTCGGGAAAATTAAAATCGGTGATAAAGTTAATTTAGAACGAAGTATGAAACCGGACAGTCTTCTCGACGGTCATATCGTTCAAGGACACGTTGACCAAACAGCGGTTTGTTCAAAAATTGATGAAGCCGACGGAAGTTGGTATTATACATTTGAATACGAACCTGTTAATGACAATGTAACTGTTGAAAAAGGATCGGTTTCTGTTAACGGTGTCAGTTTAACTGTTGTAAATTCAAAAGATAGCTCTTTTCAAGTTGCAATTATTCCGTTCACTCATGAAATAACAAATTTTCACACGATTAAAGTCGGTACTGTTGTAAATATAGAATTTGACATCATCGGGAAATACATCACTAAAATTGTTAAGCAATATCTGGGGAAATAATAAAAAACCAATAAAACTGCCCCTTGCTTTTTAAACAAGGGGCTTTTTTTTTATATTCGAACTCGTTTTTAAAAAAAAAATTATCTTTGCAAATTCAAAAAAACAGAATTATTATGAGTAAGAAATTTCCGGAATATAAAAATTTAGACCTTTCTCAAGTCAATAAAGATATTCTGAAAAAGTGGAAAGAAGAAAATACATTTGAAAAAAGTATATACTCAGAAAGAAATAAAAAGGAATTCATCTTCTATGAAGGACCGCCTTCTGCTAACGGAATGCCCGGAATACATCATGTAATTTCAAGGACATTGAAAGATGCTTTTTGTCGGTACAAAACCCAACAGGGGTATATTGTAAAACGAAAAGCCGGATGGGATACACACGGCTTACCGGTTGAGCTGGCTGTTGAAAAAAAACTTGGAATAACTAAAGACGATATCGGCTCTAAAATTTCCGTTGAAGAATACAATGACACATGTAGAAATGAGGTCATGAAATATACGAAACAATGGGAAGATATTACAGAAAAAATGGGATATTGGGTTGATATGAAAAACCCATACATCACTTATGATAATAAATATATTGAATCATTATGGTGGCTGTTAAAAGAACTCTATAATAAAGGGCTTTTATATAAAGGGTTTACAATTCAACCATATTCCCCGGCTGCCGGAACCGGTTTAAGTTCTCACGAACTTAATATGCCCGGATGTTATAAAGATGTTAAAGATAGTACCGGAATAGCTCAGTTTAAAGCAATTAAAGATAATAAGTCAGAATTTTTATTTAAAAACCTTGATACCGACTTATTCTTTTTAGCATGGACAACAACACCATGGACTTTATTGTCAAACACGGCTTTAGCAGTCGGCGAAAAAATTAAATACCTGAAAGTCAGAACCTTTAATCCCTATACAGCAGCCCCGATAACCGTTATTTTAGCAAAAGAATTATTCAGAACATTATTCTCTGAGGCTTGTGATAATTTAAAATTAAACGATTATAAAGAAGGTGACAAAAACATACCCTATGTTATATTAAATGAATATACCGGAGCAGAACTTGCCGGCGTTTTATATGAACAACTCTTGCCCTATCAACAACCTGATGACGGTGACGCATTTAAAGTCGTAACAGGTAATTTCGTTACTACCGAAGACGGAACCGGAATTGTACACATTGCTCCGAGTTTTGGTTCTGACGATTATATGGTTGCAAAACAAAACAATATAGGGTCATTAACTTTAGTAAATAAAAAAGGCGAATTTGTTGAAGGTGTCGGAGAATTCAGCGGTCGTCCCGTTAAGAACGCTTACAATCCGTCTATACCGGAAGATGCCCCGAGCGTTGATGTTGATATCTTGGTTAAACTTAAACAAGAAAACAAACTTTTTAAAAGTGCAAAATACGAACATTCCTACCCGCATTGTTGGAGAACAGATAAACCGGTTTTATATTATCCCTTAGATTCTTGGTTTATTAAGTCCACTGCTTTTAAGGACAGAATGATTGAGTTAAATAAAACAATAAATTGGCAACCGCCTGCAACCGGTGAAGGAAGATTCGGGCAATGGCTTGAAAACCTTATAGACTGGAATTTATCTCGATCCAGATATTGGGGAACACCTCTTCCTATTTGGCGAACTGAAAACGGCGAGGAAGAACTATGTATCGGTTCATTGGAAGAGCTTAAATTCGAAGCGGAAAAATCGGTAAAAGCCGGTTTCATGAAAGAAAATCCCCTTAAAGATTTTATTCCCGGTGATTTTTCAAAAGAAAATTATTTAACATTTGATATGCACCGTCCGTTTGTTGACGAAGTATATTTAGTTTCGACATCCGGAAAAAAAATGATTAGGGAAATCGACTTAATTGACGTTTGGTTCGATTCCGGTGCAATGCCTTATGCTCAATTGCATTACCCGTTTGAAAACGCAGAACCTTTTAAAAAGTCTTTTCCTGCTGACTATATTGCAGAAGGAGTTGACCAAACCAGAGGGTGGTTTTTTACATTGCACGCAATTTCAACAATGTTATTTGACTCGGTTTCTTTTAAAAATATCATTGCAACCGGATTGTTACAAGATAAAAACGGTCAAAAAATGTCTAAACGCCTCGGTAACGTTATAGACCCGTTTGAAACAATTGACACATTCGGAGCCGATGCTGTTCGCTGGTATATGCTTACAAACGCACGCCCTTGGGATAACTTAAAATTTGATTTAACCGGTGTTGATGAGGTTAAAAGAAAATTCTTCGGAACTCTTTATAACACCTATTCCTTTTTTTCACTGTATGCAAATTTGGACGGATTTAACTATAAAGAACCAAATATTCCTATTAATGAACGCCCTGAAATTGATAAGTGGATAATATCCTTGTTAAATACACTAATCAAAGATGTTGAAACATCTATGGATGCGTATGAACCGACAACTGCGGGTCGCCTGATTCAAACATTTGTTATTGATAATTTAAGCAATTGGTATGTTCGATTAAATCGTAAACGTTTTTGGGGACAAGAATATGATTCGGATAAAATATCTGCATATCAAACATTATATTTGTGTTTAGAAAGCATTTCAAAATTAATAGCCCCTATTGCTCCGTTCTTTGCTGAACGTCTTTTTGCTGATTTAAACTATGCAACTCAACGCGATTTAAATTCTGTTCACATTTCCGATTTTCCAAAATTTAATTCAAAATTGATAGACAAAGAATTGGAAGAACGAATGGATCTTGCTCAAGAAATTTCTTCAATGACACTGAGTTTGCGTCGAAAAAGCAAAATAAAAGTTCGCCAACCCCTGAAAAAAATTATGATTCCTGTTTTAGACGGAGGTTTTCAGGCAAAAATTGAGGCTGTAAAAAATATTATTCTGACAGAAATAAACGTTAAAGATATTGAATATCTGAATGACAGCAGCGGAATAATTGTGAAAAACATAAAGCCCGATTTTAAAATTATGGGTAAAAAGTACAGCAAATCGCTTAAAACAATTGCCTCAGAATTATCTTCTTTGTCGCAAGATAAAATTGCAGAATTTGAAAAAAACGGTTTTACTGTTTTATTTATAAACGGCGTTGAATATAACATTTTAATAGAAGAAGTTCAAATTACAACAGAGGATATACCGGGTTTATTAGCGGTTAATAAAGGTGCGTTAACCGTTGCATTAGATACAGACATTACGAAAGAGTTAAAAGACGAAGGGGTTGCAAGAGAAATTGTAAATAAAATACAAAATATCCGAAAAGATAAGGGGTTTGAAGTTACTGATTTTATAAATATTTCAATAAAAAGAAACAATATAACAAATAACGCCGTATTAAATTATGAGGAATATATAAAATCTCAAGTTTTAGCCCACTCTATAAAAATTGTAGAGTCTTTAAACGGAAACGATACAAATAATATTGAAATTGACGAAAACTTATTTGTTGCCGTCAGTATAACCAAAGTATAACTTTAAAACCAACTGAAATGACCGAAGTAAACAAACCGGAAAAAACCAGATATTCTGATGAAGAATTACAAGAGTTTAAACAAATTATCTTAGATAAATTAGAACGCGCAAAGAAAGATTATCAACTTTTGAAAAGTACGCTTTCACATGAAGATTCTAATGATATTGAAGACACATCACCGACATTTAAAGTTTTAGAAGAAGGTGCAACAACCCTATCAAGAGAACAAACCGGACGTTTAGCACAACGACAGCTAAAATTCATCTCTCATTTAGAAGCCGCATTGGTTCGAATAGAAAACAAAACATACGGTATTTGCAGAGAAACAGGAAAACTGATTGCAAAAGAACGATTAAAAGCCGTGCCGCATGCAACCTTGAGTATTGAAGCAAAGATTAATCAATAAGCAAATTAAAATGTCATTATTAAAAAAATCAATTTTTCTCATTTTAATATTGCTTATAATTGATCAGGTCGTTAAAATTTGGGTAAAACTTAATTTTGAAATCGGAGAAAGTGTTCCTATTTTGGGTTTGAATTGGGCACAAATTCATTTTACCGAAAATAAAGGTGCCGCATTCGGAATGCTCATCGGAGGAGATGCCGGTAAATTAGCTCTAAGCATTTTCCGACTGATAGCAATAACAGGACTTTCGTGGTATTTAGTAAAAATATCAAAACAAAATGCCCCTAAAATTGCAATTTTCACTATTGCCCTAATTTTGACAGGAGCAATCGGAAATATGATTGACAGTGCTTTTTACGGAATAATTTTTAACAGTCCGAGTGTCGGTATTGCCGAAATCTTCCCGGAAGGAGGCGGATATGCTTCATTTCTTCACGGATCGGTTGTTGATATGTTTTATTTTCCTTTATTTGATGTAACTGCTCCCGGTTGGTTCCCCTCAAATAGTTGGTGGCCATGGCATCCGGGCAGCAATATTACTTTTTTCCCGTACATTTTTAACATTGCCGATTCCGCAATTACCGTAGGTGTAATATTATTTATTTTGTTTAGAAAATCATTCATTTTTAATAAACAAGATAATTAATACCGGTAAAAGCATATAATTTCTTTGCAATATTTTACCGAAAACAAATTTTTAACCTTAGTTTTGTAAATACTAAGGTTTTTTTTATACATTAGTTTCCGAAATATGAAATTAACATCCGTGAAAAAATGAAAAAATTTAATGTAAACAACATTCTCTTGTTAATCTTTTTGCTTATAGCCTTAGGGGTTTTTATTTTCGGTATCAGAGAATTAGTTGTTCTTAATTCTTCTCATAAAGAACATAAAACAGCATTAAAAATTTCAGAAACATCCTCTTTATTAAACGAAATATATTTTCGTTTTTATGCCGATAATAAAATAACAGAACGAATTATTTTAAACGATTCTAAATCTGATTTAGCAAATTTAATTGCCGAGCACAATGAAAATACTGCCGTTATAAATAGCCTTTTTAATGAAATTTCACTCCTTTTAAATGATTCTTTGTATGATAAAATTTCAGCAATTAAACGTTTAAATAACTATTCTAAAACTTTATATACACAAAATTATTTGCCAATTATTCAAAAACTGTCAGCACAAAAAACAAATTTATTAAATCAGGAAATCAGCTTTTCCGAAAACAATCAATCATCTCTGAAACAAAATTTACAAACCGAGTTATTTGAAACAGATAAAGCATATAAGAAAACTCGCGATTTAATAATAAACAACTTTATAAATTCCCGACAAAAAATTAAAGAATCATTAACAGAAAAAGAGCTCTCAGTTCAAGAACGTTATACCAAAACCGAGAATATTTCTTTTTTGTTTTTTCTGTCACTAATTTTATTTTCCGGAATAGGCTTAGCATTCCTCATCAAAACTTTATCTCGACCCTTATTACAAATAAATGAACATTTAGACATTATTACAAAAGGCGAGCTTCCTGAGGATATTAATGTGAAAAGCAGTATTGAAATTGTTAATATCGGTGATAAAATTAATGAAACCGTTAAGGGCTTAAAACGAGTCGTAGAATTTTCAACAGAAATCGGTAACGGTAATTTTGATGCAGAATATGAAATTTTAGGAGACAATGACATCCTCGGAATTTCTTTGTTGTCTTTAAGAGATAACCTCCTGTCCGCTCAAAAAGAAGAAGAAAAAAGGAAAAAAGAAGATTCTCAAAGAAACAGAACAAACGAAGCCTTAACAAAATTTAGTGAAATTCTCAGACAACAAACGGAAAGTATTTCTGAATTAGCATCTAAAATTATTTCTGAATTAGTGAAATTTTTGGATGCAAATCAAGGCGGTTTATTCTTCTTGAATGAAGATGATAAAACAAATATTCATTATGAACTGTTGGGTTCTTATGCATACAGCAGAAAGCGATATATTACAAAACAAATTAAACCGGGCGAAGGCTTGGTCGGTGCTGTTGCAATTGAAAAATATACTGTTTATATGACTAATGTTCCTGATGAATACATTGAAATTGAATCCGGTTTCGGAAGTGCCAATCCTCGTTACATTTTGATTGTTCCTTTAAAAATTGAAGAAGACGTTTTGGGTGTTATTGAATTAGCCTCTTTCAACACAATTGAAAAATACGAAATAGAAATGGTTGAAAAAATTGCTGAAACGATTGCATCTTCTCTGGCTAACGCTCGTATCAATATACAAACATCATCTTTGCTTAAAAAATCTAAAGAACAAGAACTAATTATTCAGGAACAAGAAGCTCTTATAAATGAATACATTAAAGAAATACGTGATTTGAATAAGAAGTTAAATGCTTAATTTTAAATTCAGCCAAGTAAGCACGTCATTATATACTTCTGCCCTATTTACTTCATTTAACATTTCATGTCTTCCCTCCGGATATAATTTAATTGTTAAATCGGTTAAGCCTGCATTTTTATACAAATTAAAAACTTCTTGTACTTGTTTTCCTCCTTTGCTTACAGGGTCTTTATCTCCTGAAAAAAGATAAACCGGAAGTTTTGAAGGGATTTTTAATACGTTTTCTTTTTTATTAACATATTCTAAACCCTTCATCATGTCATTAAAAAATCCGACAGAAAATATTGTTCCGCAAAACGGGTCGTTTACATATTTATCAACCTGTTCGTTATCCCTGCTTAACCAATCAAACGATGTCCTGTTCGGTTTAAATGCTTTGTTGAATTCTCCGAATGACAATTTATCCATCAACGGGCTTAAACTGTTTTTTGGTTTAAATAACATGATTACATTCGTTAAAAACACACCGACTTTACCTAACAATCCTGCTGAGCCGGTTGTTCCCGAAAGAATTACTCCGGATAGGTTTTCATTACTTTGGGCTATAAATGTTCTTGTAATAAAAGACCCCATACTATGCCCGAGTATAAATAAAGGCTGTCCGGGGTTTTCAGTTTTTGAGAGCTGTATTAACACATTCAAATCATTTACAACTTTGTTCCACCCGTTTTTTTCAGCAAAAAACCCTAAGTTTTCAACGGTTCCGGCTGTTTTTCCGTGTCCTCTCTGGTCATATGTATAAACCGTAAACCCGTTTTCGTTCAAAAATCCTGCAAAATCATCATATCTCTGTCCGTGTTCTGCCATTCCGTGTACTATGATGACAATACCCTTTAGGTTTTTTTCGGCATTATGTTTATAAAAAGCAATTTGCTTTTTATCTTCTGTTAGAAATGAGTGTTCTGTTTTTGCCATTGTGCTTAATTTTCTATGTTTCTGATGTCTAATAATACATTTGAATATTTTGTTTGATTGTCAATAATACGTAACAATAATAATGCGGTTTTGTCTGTTCCTGCTAATTCTTTGTTTTGTTTCATCTGAATAAACTTTTCAACATCTGAAAACTCGGTTACGGAAACAGCTCTGATTTGCTCTTGCATTTTTGTATCTACGACTCCGGGAGCTACCGAAAAAACTTTTATTCGTTTAATTTCCGGATAAAAGTTTTGTTCAATTTCTATGTTTTTGCTGAGCATATCCATTGCTGATTTTGATGCACAATATACACCCCATGCATCAATGTTGTGTCTTCCGGCTCCTGAACTGATATTTAAAATAACTCTTTTGTTTTCGTATTGTTGATATTTTTTTATAAAATTATTCATTAAAATACTCGGTGATACAATATTCACATGATAATCGTTAATAATGCTTTGATTTTTTAGTTTTCCTACTCGTAGGATTTCAGAAATTACTCCTGAATTATTTATCAAAACAATTTCGTCTGCATTTTCCAATGTCGGAAAAAAAATACTTTCGGTGTCATTTAAATCTGACAGGTTTGTAATAATATGGCTGTAATTTTTATGCTTTATAGTTGCCGTTCTGGAAATTCCGGTTACTTTAACGTCTTCGTTTTTCAATAAGTTTTCAGCCAAAGCCTTTCCTATTCCGCGACCGGTTCCGGTTATAAAATAGTATTTCATAACAAATTTTAGGTTATTGTTTTAGTTCGGAAAGATAAGAATTTATTTTTTAATGATTTTATTTTGACCGCTTTTTTATTACAAATTTATCTCTTATCCATTTTGGTCCGATAATCACACCGGCAATTAAATACGGATAATAGGTAAACAATCGCCAAACAAATGCTGTAATTATTGCAATCCCGGCAACTTGGGGCATAAATCCGCTTAAATATTCTGAAAATACATATTCTGAAAATCCGCTGCCGCCGGGTGTCGGGCTGACGAGCATCATTATCCACATTACCAATTGTTTGGCAAATAAGAGAAAGTGATCGCTTTTCATAGCAAAAAAGGCAATAAAAATTGCATTAACCACCCAATATCTTGCGGTCCAAGATAAAGCTGTTGCACCAAACGCTTTTAACCAAAAAACAAAAGGTTTGCGTTTGAGTTCCTTTGAATTATTTATAATATCCAATCCGGCTCTTCGTGCGTCATTTCTCCAACGCCGCAATGGTTTGAATCGAAAAATACCTAAGATTGTTTTTTTAATAATAACCGGATTTAAAAACAAGCCGTAACTTAAAAAAAGAATATATGCCAATTTAATTGCATATCCGATTACGGCAAAATAGAAAAACTGATTAGCAAAATTTAAACCTGCAGATTCCCCGATATTAAATATTCTGTCAGGTCCTACTGAAAAAATAATTAAAGGAAACATTATAAGAAAATACAATTCATCTAACAAAGCTGTTGCCATAACTATTGCTGTGCTTTTTCCTATGCTGATTCCTTCTTTGTGAACAAACACAACAGCTACACCGGTTCCGCCGATTACCGAAGGCGATATTGCCGAAGCAAATTCCCACAACATTATTACACGAAACGCCTGAAGCCAAGTTACTTTATTTTCACTTAAAATTTTAAACCGAATCATATATCCGATATCTCTAAACATCATGAATAAAGCGGCCACGAAAAGAAAAAAAATTGTTCTGTAAGAAAAATCGACGACATCAAAAGAAACCTCTTTATCTTTAATTTGAAAGAATAACAATAAAAATACCGCTAAAACACCAATAATAGCCGGAATAATTATCTTTTTCGGACTAATCTTTTTTGTGAGATTGTCCTTTTCTTTTAAATTAATTTTTGCCATTCTAATGCAATAATATAAATTTTTGATTAAAAAACGGCTTTTGCGATTTCTTTTATGTTCTCAGACTTTCCTATAGTATAATAATGAACTGCGGGAACACCTGCTCTTATTAATTCTTTTGATTGATTAATTGCCCACTCAATTCCTATTTGATTTACAAAATTATTATCTTTTGCTTGTTCTATTTCCTTTGCTAATTCTACGGGGATATCAATATTAAAAACTTGCGGCAATAACTCTAAATCTCTTTTAACTCTTATGGGCTTGACCCCGGGAACAATAGGTACATTAATACCGTTTTTACGACAAAGACTGACAAAGTCAAAATATTTTTGATTGTCAAAAAACATTTGGGTTACTATGTAATCTGCTCCTGCCTCTACCTTCATTTTCAGATATTTTAAATCGCTTTCTAAATTTGGTGCTTCTATGTGCTTTTCCGGGTATGCCGCAACACCGACAGAAAAGTTTGTTTTTGCAGTATTTTGAAGTTCTTCTTCACAATAAATACCTTCGTTCATTTTTTTTATTTGCTTAACAAGCCCTAATGTATGCTCATGTCCGTTTTTTTCTGCTTGAAAATATTTTTGATTTGCCGGCGGATCTCCTCTGAGAACCAAAATATTTTGCATCCCGAGAAAGTGTAAATCAATTAACGCGTCCTCTGTTTCTTCTTTTGTAAACCCTCCGCAAATTAAATGAGGTACAACTATCGGTTTCTGATATCTATACTTTATTGCCGCTGAAATTGCAACAGTACCCGGTCGTTTTCTTATTGTTTTTTTTTCAATAAGTCCGCTTTTATGTTCTTTATAAACAACCTCTTGCTGATGATATGTAACGTTAATGTTCATGGGGTCAAATTCCATTAACGGATCGATTACGCGATAAATATCTTCCATGCTTCCGCCTTTCATCGGGGGTAATATTTCAAATGAAAAATATGCTTTTGTGGTTTGTTTTAACTTTTCTGCCAGTTTCATTCTGTTTTTAATTTAATTTTGTAGTCTGTCAGCTAAATATTTTCGAGCTGTTTCGTTGTTTATATCTTTCCTTTCGGCATAATCCTTTAATTGCTCTTCTGTAATTTTTCCCAAATTAAAATATTTTGCATCCGGATTGGCAAAATACATTCCGCTTACTGATGCCGCCGGATACATTGAAAAATTTTCTGTCAGCTGCATTCCTATTGAATTTTCAATATCTAATAATTCCCACAATGTTTCTTTTTCGGAATGTTCGGGGCAAGCCGGATAACCAAATGCCGGACGAATTCCTTGATATTTTCCTTTAAATAACTCTTCTAAACTCAAAGTTTCTGTTTGAGCAAAAGCCCAAAATTCGGTTCGTACTCGTTTGTGCATTAATTCAGCAAAGGCTTCAGCAAATCGGTCAGCAAGTGTTTTTAGCAAAATTGCAGAATAATCATCTCCGTTTTTTTCAAATTCGATAACTTTTTGCTCTATTCCGAAACCGGCAGAAAGTGCAAAAAAACCGATATAATCTTTTATTTCGGTATGCTTCGGAGCAATATAATCAGCCAAACAGAGGTATTCAGTTTTGTCCGGTTTTTCTTCTTGTTGCCGTAAAAACCGAAATATTGTTTCTTTATTATTTTGGTCATTAACCACAATATCATTGCCTATCGAATTTGCAGGAAAAATACCTATTACGGCATTTGCTTTCAAGCAATTTTCTTTCACTATTTTTTTTAACATTTCTTGGGCATCATTAAAAAGTTTTTTTGCTTCTGTTCCTTTTTGAGGATGTTCAAAAATTTTCGGATAGCTTCCCGTCATGTCCCATGCATGAAAAAAGAATGTCCAATCAAAATACGGAATGATTTCTTCAAGCGGATAGTTTTTAAAAACTTTCTTTCCTATAAATTTCGGTTTAAAGATTTGATATGTATTCCTATCTGTTTTATAGGAATTTTCTTCGGCTTTTTGAAGAGAAATATATGTTTTAGGCTTTTTTTTCTGATAATTTATACGAATCTGTTCGTATTCTTTTTTAACTGATTTATGAAAATCTGCATGATTTTGTATTAGTTTTTTTGTAATATTTACACTTTGTGAAGCATCTGTAACATAAACAACCGCTCCGTCGTAAAAAGGGTCTATTTTTACAGCGGTATGAATTTTTGAAGTTGTTGCACCGCCTATGAGTAACGGAATATTCATTTTTCGCTTTTGCATTTCTTTTGCAATACTTGCCATTTCTTCCAAAGATGGCGTAATCAATCCGCTTAATCCGATGATGTTTACATTTTCCGTAATTGCCCGCTCTAAAATGTTTTCGGCAGAAACCATAACTCCCATATCAATAATTTCAAAGTTATTACACGCTAAAACAACTCCTACTATATTTTTTCCTATATCATGAACATCGCCTTTAACTGTGGCAAGAAGAATTTTTCCTGCGGATGATGTTCCTGTTTCGGCAATTTCGTTTTCAATGTAGGGTAATAAGACCGAAACTGCTTTTTTCATAACCCTCGCACTTTTTACCACCTGTGGAAGAAACATTTTACCTTCACCGAATAAATCCCCCACTCTGTTCATCCCATCCATTAGAGGATTTTCAATGACTTCAAGTGCATAGGTATAATTTTTGCGGGCTTCTTCTACATCCTCATCAATAAATTCGGTTATTCCTTTTATTAAAGCATAAGAAAGTCGTTCGTTAACAGTTTTCGTTCTCCATTCTTTTGTGTTTATTTCTTTTTTTTCGGTATTTCTGTTGGTTTCAGCATATAAAATAAGTTTTTCTACGGCATCGGTTGTTTTGTTAAAGATAACATCTTCGGTTAATTTCAATAAATCTTTAGGTATATCGTCATAAATTTGCAACATTTCAGCATTCACAATCCCCATATCTAAGCCGGCATTTACGGCATGATAAAGAAATACCGAATGCATTGCTTCTCGAACCGAATCATTTCCTCTGAAAGAAAACGATAAATTGCTTACTCCTCCGCTAACTTTGGCATAAGGTAAATTTTTCTTTATCCATTTAACCGTTTCGATAAAATCGACAGCGTAATTATTGTGTTCTTCTATTCCGGTAGCAATTGTAAGAATGTTCGGGTCAAAAATAATGTCTTCGGGAGGATAGTTAAGTTTTTGAGTAAGAATATCGTAGGCACGTTTACAAATACTTATTTTCCTTTCAAAATTTGTTGCCTGACCTTGTTCGTCAAATGCCATAACAACAACTGCTGCACCATATTTTTTTATTTCTTTTGCTTTTTCTATAAAACTTTTCTCTCCTTCTTTCAGGCTTATTGAATTTACGATTGCTTTACCCTGCAAACATTTTAGTCCGGCAATAATCACATCATGTTTTGAACTGTCAATCATTACCGGAACTTTTGCTATATCCGGTTCTGAAACCATCAAGTTTAAGAATTTTACCATCTCGGTTTTTGCATCCAACATCGCATCATCCATACAAACATCAAGAATTTGTGCCCCGTTTTCTACTTGTTTTGCCGCAATAGTGATTGCTTCTTCGTATTTTTTTTCAGCAATAAGTCGAGCAAATTTCCGAGATCCGGATACATTTGTCCGTTCCCCTATATTAATAAAATTGTTTTGATGCGAGATTTTTAAAGATTCCAATCCGCTGAGTTTTGTTTCTCTTTTTAACTCCGGCGTTTCATGCCTATCCGCTTTATTTGCTATTTTTGCTATTTCTTGAATGTGTTTTGGTGTTGTTCCGCAGCAACCGCCGATAATATTAACAAGTTTATTATCAAGAAAGTTTTTAATTTGGAGAGCCATTTTCTCAGGCGTTTCGTCATATTCTCCGAATTGATTTGGCATTCCGGCGTTTGGGTATGCAGAAATATTAAATTTTGACTTTTGCCCGATTTCAACAATATGAGGCAGCATATCGTGAGCTCCGGTTGAACAATTTAAGCCGATTGAAATTAAATCAACATGTGAAAGTGAATTTATAAAAGCCTCAACGGTTTGCCCTGATAAGGTTCTTCCGCTTTTATCAGTAACTGTACCGGAAATCATTACCGGAATTTCAATTTTTCGGGCTTCGGCTTCATTTTGTACTGCATACAATGCCGCTTTCGCATTTAATGTATCAAAAATTGTTTCAATAAGAATTATATCGACACCTCCGTCAAGCAAGCCTTTTATTTGCGGAATATAGCAATTAACAACATCGTCAAAACTCACTGAACGCATACTTGGGTCTTCAACGTCCGGCGACATTGATGCCGTTTTATTTGTGGGTCCTATTGAGCCGGCGACAAAGCGATGTTTTTCCGGTGTTTTTTCGGAATATGCATCGGCTGATTTTTTTGCTATTTGAGCTGATTTTAAGTTTAATTCATACACCAAATCATATTGATGCATTTTATAATCCTCCATTGAAACCAAATTTGCATTAAATGTGTTTGTTTCAATGATATCCGCCCCGGCTTCTAAATATTGACGGTGGATTGTTTCAATAATTTCAGGCTGCGTTATAGACAACAAATCATTATTGCCTTTTAAGTCAACATGCCAATTTGCAAAACGCGTTCCTCGAAATCCGTTTTCGTCTAATTTATAGGTTTGTATAAGGCTTCCCATAGCTCCGTCAAGAACAAGAACCCTTTCTTTTAATGCTTTGTGTAACTTTTTTGAATGTTGCATTTGTTAGTTAATTAAATTATTATTCCCAAAATCGGGCAGGTTTTGGCACCTTCCTAAAGAAAGGGGTTGCCGGAGCTTCACAGAGCCTGTTCTCTTCGCTCCTCTTAATAATCCATTCTTTCAACCGGAAAGATGAATGATACGGCAAATAAAGATAAATTAATATTGCCGGCAAAATTTATTTTATTCTGAAAAATATCTTGTCTGAAATCAAAAATTCATTGGTTTTAATTTACTTTTGCCTCTGTAATGGTTAAAGAAGTTCAAATAAAGAATCTCGGAATTGTGAAAATCACAAAAAAAAGAGGAGCGAAACACCTTCGATTGAGTGTCCGTCCACATCAACAAATTAACTTGACGATTCCCTATTCTGTATCTTATGACTATGCGATTTCTTTCATAAAAGAAAAATATGATTGGATTATTCGCATTCAGAAAAAAATAGCTGCTTCTTTACCTGAGAAAAAGGTGTTTTCTCCCAAAACATCGTTTCAAACAAAAAGTCATCAAATGATTTTTATTAAATCAGACCGATTTCAAATAAAAATTACAAAACATCTGATAAAGGTTGAATATTCAGATGAAAATGAAGTTTTAAGTGAAGAAGGACAAAGCTATATCCGCATAGGCATAACAGAAGCTTTACGAATAGAAGCCAAATCATACCTGCCTCAACGTACAGATTTTTTGGCACAGAAATACGGTTTTAAATTTGAATCGTTATCCGTAAGAAATGCCTCATCTCGATGGGGAAGTTGTTCCGGAAAAAACACAATTTCCCTGAATATACAATTAATGCGTTTACCTGATTATTTAATTGATTATGTTATTTTGCACGAACTTTGTCATACCGTTGAAAAAAATCATGGTTCCGGTTTTTGGGCTTTACTTGATAAGGTTACGGGAAAAGCAAAACTTTTAGACAAAGAATTAAAACAATATCGGACAGAATTTTAAAATATTTATTCCGACAATTTTTGTTTCTTTTAAGGATTCCTTCTGCATAAAAATTATTTGATTTTTGTTCATTCTTAAATTTTTATTATTTTGCATTTCATTTTTTATTAAATATGAGTGATATAATTCGATTATTGCCTGATTCAGTAGCCAACCAAATTGCTGCCGGCGAAGTAATTCAACGTCCGGCTTCGGTTATAAAGGAATTAATCGAAAATGCAGTTGATGCAAACGCAACAGAAATAACCGTTAATTTGAAAGATGCCGGCAGAACATTAATTCAAGTAATTGACAACGGTTTCGGGATGTCGGAAACGGATGCTCGTATGGCTTTTGAGCGACATGCCACCTCAAAAATTAAAGAAGCCGGAGATTTGTTTTTAATACGGTCAATGGGTTTCAGAGGTGAGGCTTTGGCTTCAATTGCCGCTGTTGCCGATGTTGAGTTAAAAACAAAAAAACCGGAACATCATTTAGGTAGCTATATCCATATTAAAGGTTCTGAAATTGTTACTCAAGAAACTATTTCCTGTCCGGACGGCAGTAATTTTTCGGTAAAAAATTTGTTTTTTAATATTCCGGCTCGAAGAAAATTTTTAAAAGCAGATACGACCGAAATCAAATACATACTGTCAGAATTTAAAAAAACAGCTTTGGCTCGACCTGATATTCGATTTAAATTGCTTCATAATGAAAATTTGCTTTATAATTTAGATTCTGCAACCTTAAAACTAAGAATTTCTGATTTATTCGGTAAAAATACGTATAAACAATTAATCCCCGTTGAAGGAAACACTGAATTAATTCAAATAAGCGGTTTTATAGGAAAGCCCGAAATTGCAAAAAAACGTAACGAAGAACAATATTTTTTTGTTAATGAGCGGTTTATGAAACATCCTTATTTTTATAAAGCGATACTTTCTGCTTATGAACAAATTATTCGTTCAGATATGCATCCTACATTTTTTATTTATTTTGATATCAATCCCAATCATATCGATATTAATATTCACCCGGCGAAAATTCAAATTAATTTTGATGATTCTGCCGGGATATACCAACTTTTAAGGGCTGTTGTCAGAAAATCTTTGGGCACTTTTAACATTGTGCCTTCAATTGACTTTGACAGAGAAGGTTATGTTGAAATGCCGTTTAATTCAGATGATTCAGATATTGTTGAGCCGATTATAAGCGATAGAGATAATTATAATCCGTTTGAAGAAAAAGGCCGAACGGCAAAATTCCCGTTTACGGGTGCATCTTTTGAAAAAGACACGGTTCCGGATAATTGGGAAACTATATTTCAAAATTTTGAATCGTCAATTAATACTGAAAAAACAATCTCCGAACAAAATAAATTACCGATAGATACCTATTCATACAACAAGTTATTTCAGCTTAAAAACAAATATGTCGTAACTCCGGTAAAATCGGGCTTAATGTTAATTCACATTACGCGTGCACATGAACGTATTTTATTTGAACTCTTATTAAATTCATCTGAAACAAGAAAAGCGGATACACAAAAAATTTTGTATCCTGCTGAAATTTTACTAACTCCGGAAGATACCGAGTTTTTGATTTCCGCAGAACCAAGCTTGAGGTCTCTCGGTTTTGACATTGAAATAACAGAAAACGCTTCACTGATTATCAAAGGCATACCCTCTCATTTAAGCGATGTAAATGCAAAGGAATTAATTGAAACGATTTTGATTCAAATAAAAGATGACAGTTCCTTTTTAAGCGAATCGGTAAATGAAAATTTATGTGATGTATTGGCAAAAAAAGCTTCTTTAAATTTTGCAAAACCTTTAGCTTATGAAGAACTTCAATATATTGTTAATCAGCTGTTTGCATGCAGAATGCCAAATTTTACACATGACGGCAGAAAAATTGTTGAAATTATACATTTTGATGCAATAGAAAAATTGTTTTAAATTATCTGAACATTTGCACCCAATAAACTCCTGA
>DYOF01000140.1 GCA_020720665.1 Acetofilamentum sp.
AATCAATAGTAATTCTCTTTTCATAATTATATAAATTTAGTTAAAAATAAAAGTTTTGTGCAAATTTATGTAAATTTTCTTTCAGTGAGTTTAATTTATTATTAATTTTCTATTATTAAAAACATATAAACAGGAAAATGGTCGCTGTAGCCGTTTTGAAATCTGTCAAATGAGAAGGTTCTTTTCGGATAACCTTTAAATTGTCCTTCGTCTTCAATTATAAAATTTTTTCTGAAAATATTCGATTTCCAATAAGTTAATGTGGTTTTATCTTTTGAAATTAAGCCTTGTGAAAAAACCAGTTGGTCAAAAACACTCCAAGCATCTCTGTATGCTGTTGTTCCTACACCTTTTTTATACACATTATAATACGGATTATAAAATTCATTTCCTTTCAGTTTCTCAATCTTATCGGCAGCGTTTAAATGTTTTTTTACACTTTCGTTATCAGGGTTGTCATTCAAATCGCCCATTACAATAATTTTGGCATTCGGGTTGATTTTTAACAAAGAATCGGCTAACATTCTTGACTGATTTCCGGCAGCATTTCGTTTCGGTCTGGATTCAAGTTCGCCGCCGCCTCTTGATGGCCAATGGTTTACCATAAGGTGTACGGTATCACCGTTTAACAAACCGGTAACCAATAATTGAGCTCTTGTTTCATCGGTAGGGTCAAAATCAAATTTCAGAACGTGCGAACTTGTTTTAATAACCGTAAAATAATCTTTTCGATATAAAAGTCCGACATCAACACCGCGTTCATCAGGCGATTCATAATGTATTACGTCGTAATTTGATTGTTTCAACTGCGGCATTTTAATTAAATCTTCTAAAACACTTCGGTTTTCAATTTCTGAAACTCCTAAAACATGCGGTCCGCCTTTAACGTATTCGTCGCCGATTTGTGAGATAACCGTAGCCATATTATCAAGTTTTTTCATATATTTTTCAGTATTCCAAACTTTCTTTCCATTTGGTAAAAATTCAGAATCATGTGTATCAGGCGAATCGATTGTGTCAAATAAATTTTCTAAATTATAAAAACCGATGCATCTGATTTTAAATTCATTCTTTTGAGCAAAGCTAGTACTGAAAATCATTGAAAAAATAAATGTAAGTATTAAAATTTTGTTAAACATCTTTTAAAATTTAGTAAGTTGTATTTATTATATTAAATTTGCCGACCTTTTATAAAAAAGGTGCTCAAAATTAGAATAAATTTTTAATTTAAAAAATAGAGAATATGAGAAGACTTTTTTTTATGCTCTTGTTTTTTGTTTTTGCTTCATACGTAACAGAGGCACAAATCAAAATTTCAGGAACAGTTAAGGATAAAGATTCACAAGAAGCTTTATCGAAGGCAAGTGTTTTATTATCTGAAACCGAATTTTCAACGGAAACGGATAATAAGGGTTATTTTGAGATAAATAATGTTCCTGCGGGATCATACATAATTGTGATTTCTGCACCTGATTATGCTGTAATTTCTCAGGGAATTCAAGTCGGTACCGAATCGATAGAATTAGGAACTATTTTGTTAGGAATTCAAGCTAAAGATAACGGCGGAGAAGCAACTATTGAACTCTCAAATGAAGAGTTAGAAGCTGATGCTGCAGAAATGCAAACCAATGTTTCCGGAATCTTAAACAGTTCAAATGATGTGTTTTTATCAACAGCCGGTTTCGGTTTCGGTCCGTTACGATTTAATGTCAGAGGTTATGACAATAAATACACGAGTTTGTATATGAACGGTATTGAAACCAACGATATGGAGTCGGGTAGAGCCGTTTGGGCATACTGGGGCGGTTTAAACGATGTCGTCAGAAGTAAAGAAACACGTAAAGGAATAGCTGATTTAGATTTCGGTTTCGGAGCTATAGGCGGAGCAACAAATATTGACCCGAGAGCTTCTCAAATTCGTCAAGGAATTAATTTAACTTATTCATTTTCAAATCGTAATTATCATCACCGAACGATGGCTACCTATTCAACCGGTATGATGGAAAACGGTTGGGCAATTGCTGCTTCCGGCTCAAAACGCTATGCCGAAGAGGGTTTTCAGGAAGGAACTTTTTATGATGCTTATGCCTATTTTTTATCGGTTGAAAAGAAATTGAATGAAAGCCACAGTTTCGGTTTAGTAACTTTCGGTTCTCCCTCAAAAAGAGGCGGTTCTTCGGGTACTACACAAGAAGTTTATGATTTAACCGGAACAACTTATAATCCGAACTGGGGTTGGCAAGACGGCGAAAAAAGAAATGCAAGAATTACCGATTCACACACCCCGATGGCTATATTTACGCATTATTGGAAAATAGACAATACAAGTAAATTACAATCCTCATTTGCTTTTTCAAAAGGTAAATATAACCGAACATCATTAAACTGGTTTGAAGCCGAAGACCCTCGTCCGGATTATTATCGATACTTACCCAGTTATATGACCGATACTGCTGCTTTTGCCCTTCGTACGGAAGAATTTATTAACGGCGAACGACAAATTAATTGGGATTCAATGTATCAGGCAAATTATACAAGTTTTGATTCGATTTATAATGCCGACGGAATAGACGGAAATACCGTCAGCGGAAAACTATCGCAATACATTCTTGAAAATTCAAGAGAAGAAAATATTCAAATGCAGTTTAATTCAGTTTATAAAAAAAATATCAGCGATAATTTTAAAGTTAATGCCGGAATTCAATACCGTTATTACAAATCAAGACATTACAAAACTTTAGAAGATTTATTAGGCGGCGATTTTATTGTTGATATAGATAAATATGCAGCCAGAGATTTTGCAGGAGAAGGGGTTGACGATAATGATTTAAACAATCCGAATCATATTGTTGATAAAATAGGAGAAATATTCGGACATGATTACCATGTTACGGCAAATTATGCCGAATTATGGGCACAAGCAAATTATAATTTGAATCGTTTTAATTTTTACTTAGCAGGAAACGGTTCATATTCAAATTTTTGGAGAACCGGTAATATGCAAAGCGGAAAATTTCCGGATGATTCGTATGGCGATTCAGAAAATTTAAGTTTTGCAAACTACGGTGCTAAGTTCGGAACCACATATAAAATTTCCGGAATGCATTTTTTACATGCTGATGCTGCATATTTAAATCAAGCACCTGATTTCAGAAATTCATTTATATCTCCAAGAACCAGAAACCAAGCCGTTGATAATTTAGAAAGTGAAACTATTTTATCGGCACAAGCCGGATATGTTTTACAATCGGCAAAAGTTAAAGCCTCATTCGATGTATATTACACCGAGTTCAGAGACCGAACCGAAGTCAGAAGTTTTTATTTTGATGAGTATAACAATTTTGTAAATTTTGTAATGAATAATATTGACCAAACTCATCAGGGTATGGAACTGGGTATCGAATACAATCCGTTCCCCGGATTTTCGATTTTCGGTGTCGGAAGTGTAGGGTATTATCGTTATTCCTCTCGACCTGATTTCAGCGTTTACGTTGATAACAGTGCCGAAGTGCAATACCTTAATGAAACTGCTTATATTGACGGATTTTTAATTTCCGGAACACCGCAAACAGCTTTTGCTGCCGGATTTAAATATTTTGCACCGAAATATTGGAGAATAGGGCTGAATGTTAATTATTTAGCCGACCGTTATTTAGCTTTCAGTGCATTAACCAGAACGATTGATGCCGTTAAATATGCCGACCATTCTACCGATGAATTTACAAGTTTAATTGAGCAAGATAAATTACCGAATACCTATACGGTTGATGCATTTTTGGGTAAATCGTTCCGCTTTGATTATAAATATTATTTAAACATCAGTTTGAATATTACGAATTTGTTAAATAACAAAGATATCATTACCGGAGGATATGAACAAGCCCGATTAGATTTAAGCAATTACGATAAATTTGACCCGAAATATTATTATTTCTCAGGTTTGCAATATTTTCTTAATGTAAGTTTCAGGTTCTAATTTAAAAAATTTTAAAAAATGAAACACCCGGGTAAAACGATTTTTTACACACAAGAGCATGACTACCTGCAAGATATTATTTACTTGCTGATTTATAAAGGTGTTCCTATCTGCGGGAAAAACAAGTTTTATAAATAAGTATATGTATTCAATTTGCAGATTATTAATTAATTATAAATTTTTAGACAGATGAAAAAAAATAGATTAAAAATAGTTCTTGTTTTAATAACATTTACACTGATTATTGCCGGTTGTGTTAAGGAAGATTTTGATACAGTGCCGGAGTATGTTGTTAATTATGAAGCAAATACATCAATAGCTGAATTAAAAAACATGCATGCGGGAAGTAGTTTATTAATAGATACAACGATTATAATAAAAGGTATTGTTGTTTCAAATGATGAATTCGGTAATTTTTATGAAGAATTATTCATTCAAGATACTTCGGGAGCAATTGCTGTTCGTTTAAATGAAAGCGACTTATATGAAAGATACCCCGTAGGAAAACTCGTTTATATTAAATGTGAAGGCTTATATTTAGGCACTTACAATGATATTCATCAATTAGGTTACAAATCAAGTGTTGACAAAATACCTTCTGTATTAATAGAAGACTATGTAGATATTTCAGCCGGCGGAACTCCGGTTGCTCCTAAATTGATGACCATCGGAGAGTTGAATGATAATGATTTAGGTACATTTATTAAGATAGAAAATGTTCAATTTGCTGCTGCTGATACGGCATTAAGCTATGCTGTAATCGGAGATAATTATTCTGAAAGAGATATTCAAGAATGCGGCGGAGCAAGTGTTATTTTAAGTACCAGCGAATATGCCACTTTTAAAGATACAAAAATTCCTGACGGAAAAGGTACGATTAAAGCAATTTTAAGCAAATACAGCGGCAATTATCAGTTACGAATAATTTCACCCGATGATATTGTTTTTGACGCAGAGCGTTGTGCTAAATAATTTTAATTTGTAAAATAAATAATTATGAGAAAATATATAAAAACATTCACATTTTTTATTGCAAGTATGATTATTTTATCCTCTTGTATTAAAAATGATTTTAAAGAACCCGAAAAAACTGTTTATAATCCGGGTATTACGGAAACTACAACTATAAACGAACTTAAAAATTTATATACCGGACAATTAACTTTGTTAGACACCAATGTTATTATTAAAGGTACAGTTATAGCAAATGATAAAACCGGTAATTATTACAAAGCCATTGTGCTGCAAGACAGTACCGGAGGTATTGAAATCAGTTTAGGTGCCTATGAATTACATAATTTATATCATATCGGCGATTTAGTGTACGTTAAATGTCAAGGATTATATTTGGGTGAATACGGAGAAGTTGTACAATTAGGTGCTTATTATGAAGGTAGTGTCGGAAGAATTGCAGAACCCTTAATTAAAGAACATTTGTTTAAATCTGACGGCGGAATACCCATTAAACCGAAGCCGGTTACATTTCCGTTAAATTTAAGTTATTTAAATCAATTGGTTGTGTTGAATGATGTTCAATTTTCATTAAATTCAATAGGATTAACATACGGAGATGCCGACTTGCAAGAAGACAGAGATATTCCGGTTGAAAACTGCGGAGGAACTTCCGTAAATTTGAGAACCGGCGGATATGCCGATTTTGCAAGAGATACAATTGCACCCGGACACGGCTCGCTAATTGCCGTATTAACTTCTTATAAGGGTACATTTCAATTAAAACTGAGAGACCCCAAAGAAATTTCATTTAATGATGCTCGTTGCGGTGCAGTTTTTGAGGAAACCTTTGAGGGTAATTTAGGCGCTTTCAATCAGTACAGTGTTGTAGGAGATAATCAAAAATGGGAATACAGTTCAAATTACGATTGTGCTCTAATGAGCGGTTATGCATCCGGGTCTAAAGCTAATGAAGACTGGTTAATTTCTCCGGCTATTAATTTGTCAGAATATTCTGAT
>DYOF01000141.1 GCA_020720665.1 Acetofilamentum sp.
ACAGATGAAACACAAAAAAATTATAATTTATTCGATTGCCTCATTGGTAGTTATATCAGGAATTATATTACTTACAACGCACTTTAAAAAAAGAAATATTAATTCAGATAACCCTGAATTTGCAAAATATATTACGGCTTATACATCCGGCACAATTTCTAAAAATGCCCCGGTTCAAATACAACTTACAAGTATGGTAACCGAACAAATTAAGGACAAAGAAAACCTTCCGGAAGATTTATTTAATTTTCATCCGTCAGTTGAAGGAACTTATAAACTGATAAATAACGAAATTGAATTTATGCCGAAAAACCCTCTTAAATCAAATCAAGAATTTTATGTTGAATTTAATTTAGAAAAATTAACCGAAGTTGAAGATGACTTATCATCTTTCAATTTCAAATTTAAAACCATTAAACAAGCTTTTGATTTCATTATCGAAGAACAAAAAACCATTGACAAAAAAACTTTAAAATATCAACAAGTTAACGGATTTGTTAATACAGCTGATGCTGCCGATTCTGAAAAAATAAAAGAAATATTAAAAGCAACTCAAGAAGGAAAAAAACTTTCCGTTATTTGGTCTTCTGATGTTGATTTACAAAAACACTATTTTACTATTGACAGCATTATCCGATTTGAAAAAACCTCTTCTGTTCAACTAAAATGGAACGGAAAAGTAATTGATGCCGATAATATTAAAGATTCAGAGATTGAAATTCCTGCAATCGGCGATTTTAAATTACTCTCATCAAAAGTTATACACCATCCCGAACAGTACGTGCAACTTCAATTTACTGACCCCTTAGATGAAAAACAAAATTTAAACGGTTTAATTCAAATTGAAAATGAAAGTAACCTTAAATTTGTAATTGAAGACAATGTTATTAAAGTTTTTACAGCCGACCGTATTAACGATGCCCGAAAAGTATTTGTATATCAGGGCATTAAAAACGTTTTAGGGTTTAAACTAAAAGAAGATTCCAATTTTGAATTAGCTTTTGAACCCATTAAACCGCAAGTTAGAATTGTAGGCGAAGGAACAATCCTGCCATCAGGAGATAAAGGATTAATTTTCCCGTTTGAAGCCGTTAATTTAAATGCCGTTGATGTTACCATTATAAAAATTTACGAAAACAATATTCTTCAATTCTTGCAAAATAACGAATTAAACGGCAGCAGCAACTTACGACAAGTAGGAAAACCTATAATTCGAAAAAAAGTAGAACTTAAAAATTTTAACATCGTTGATTACGGCGTTTGGAATCGTTTTTCACTTGATTTAAGCGATATCATTCAAACCGAACCCGGTGCTATTTATAGAATAGAACTAAATTTCAAAAAACAATATTCACTATTTCAATGTGATGACGAAGATACAAATCCATCTGATGAAGAGCAAACCGAAGAACCCGATTGGAATGATGAATCAGAAGTCAGTAATTGGGATAATTATGAAGAGAATTATGATGATGATTACGATTATTACTATTACGGTTATTGGGAAGACAGAGATAATCCGTGCAAAAAAGCATACTACGGCAATAATAAAAAAGCAGCACGTAATATAATTGCATCTGATTTAGGACTGATTGCAAAACAATCAAACAACGGAACGATTAACGTTTTTGTTTCTGATTTACACACCACAAAACCTAAACCCGGTGCCGCTATAGAAATCTTTGATTACCAACAACAACTTTTGGCAAGCGGGGAAACTGATAACGAAGGTAAAATCATACTTTCCGATTTAAAAACCCCATACTTTGTTGTTGCAAAACTCGGAAACCAACGCGCCTACCTTAAACTAAATGACGGTAATTCACTATCACTAAGCCGATTTGATGTTTCAGGTGAAGAAGTTAAAGAAGGAATTAAAGGATTTATATACGGCGAACGCGGCGTTTGGAGACCCGGCGATAAAATCTATTTGACATTTATTTTAAAAGACGATTTGAATACCCTCCCCGATGGTCATCCCTTAATTTTTGATTTCAAAAATCCGCAAGGTCAAACCTTAAAAAAAGAAGTTCGAACTAAGAACAAAACCGGATTTTATACCTTCATTACCGAAACAAATGAAAATTCCCCCACAGGCAATTACAATTTGGATGTATCTGTTGGTTCAGTTTATTTTAATAAAACCATAAAAATCGAAACCATTAAACCCAATCGCTTAAAAATAGCCTTTGATTTTGGTAAAAAAATGATTACCGAAGGCAAACAAGAAACAAGCACTTTAAACATTAAATGGCTGCACGGAGCAATCGGAAAAGATTTAAACGTAACAGTTGATGCAACACTTCAACCTATTGCTACAAAATTTGATAAATACTCAGATTTTTCATTCGACGATCCCTCAAAATCATATTACTCTGACTCCGAAGAAATACTTAACAGCACAACCGATGAAAACGGGAATGTGCAGTTAACTTGCGATTTTAACACATCCAATGAGGCACCGGGTATGTTAAATGCCGTTTTCTTTACCAAAGCTTTTGAAAAGGGAGGTAATTTCAGCGTTGATCAATACACCGTAAAATATTCACCCTACGAAGCTTATACAGGAATAAAACTTCCCAAAGGAGATAAAATTCGAGGAATGTTATTAACCGACAAAACACATCCGATTGAAATTATTACACTTTCACCCGATGGTAAAATATTAAATGAAAGTCATTCAATTAATATGAAATTTTACAAATTAAGTTGGCGATGGTGGTTTGATTCTGAAAGTAATTCGGTTTCCTCATACAATTTCAGAAATTCTGCAAGTTTATTGAAAGAAGAAACAATTACAAGTAAAAACGGCAAAGCAAATTGGAATATTGAAGTCAAATATCCGGATTGGGGACGTTATTTAGTTTGGGCAGAAGATACCAAAACCGGACACTCAACCGGCAAAATTGTCTATATCGACTGGCCGGGTTGGGCTGGCAGAGCTCAAAAAGGTGATTCCGAAGGAGCTGTTATGCTCAGTTTTGCATCAGATAAACCAAAATACAATGTCGGTGAAGAGGCTAAAATAAATATACCTACCGGAAAAAACGGCAGAGCATTAATAAGTGTTGAAGACGGAACAAGCGTTTTACAAAGCTTTTGGATTCAAACAAGTGAAGGAGAAACCGAATTCAAAATTAAACTTACCAAAGCAATGGCTCCTAATGTTTATGTACATGTTACTCTTTTGCAATCTCATGCACAAACAGCAAATGACTTACCCATAAGAATGTACGGAACAATACCGATTATGGTTGAAGACCCCGAAACAAAATTAGAACCGATAATAACAATGCCTGATGAAATTGAAAGCGGAAAAGATTTTACAATTACAGTTTCTGAAAAAAATAAACAAAATATGACCTACACCATCGCAATTGTTGATGAAGGTTTATTAGATATTACACGTTTCGACACACCAAATCCTTGGGAAAAATTCTTTGCAAAAGAAGCTTTGGGAGTTAAAACTTGGGACATGTTCAATGAAGTAATCGGATCCCAAGCCGGACAAATTGAACGCCTTTTAGCAATCGGCGGAGGTGCAGATGAAGAAGGTCAAAAATCTAAAAAAGCAAGCCGTTTTAAACCGGTTGTCAAGTTTTTAGGACCCTTTACAATAGAAAAAGGCAAAAAACAATCTCATACCGTTAAAATTGATGAATATATCGGCTCAGTCAGAACAATGCTTGTTGCCGGAAATAACAAAGCTTACGGAGCAAGTGATAAAGCGGTTCCTGTTATAAAACCCTTGATGATTATCGGAACACTGCCGAGAATTTTGTCGCCCGGAGAAACCCTTAAACTTCCCGCAAGTATTTTTGTCGGAAAAAACAATATAAAATCGGTTAACGTCAGTATTAAAACGAATGATTTGTTTACTGTAAACGGTAATAAAACAAAGTCAGTTACTTTTAATTCCGTTGGTGAAGAAAATCTTGATTTTGAACTTTCGGTTAATCAAAAAATAGGTATCGGAAAAATTGAATTAATTGCAAGTTCGGGTAATTTAACTTCAAATTACACCATTGAAATTGATGTCAGAAATCCAAATCACTTATCAACAGAAATTATAGAAAAAGTTATAAATGCAGGTGAAACTTGGGAAGCAATATATAAACCGGTAGGTATTGCAGGAACAAATAACGGAGTTATTGAAATTTCTTCATTGCCCCCGATTAATTTAAAAAGCCGATTAAATTACCTCATTCAATATCCTCACGGATGCATTGAACAAACCACATCTTCTGTATTCCCGCAACTGTATGTTTCAAACTTAATTGAATTAAGCCAAAAACAAAAAACAGAAATTGAAATTAATGTAAAAGCAGGAATTAAACAACTTCAGGCATTTCAATTATCAAACGGAGGATTTGCATATTGGCAAGGCGGAAATGATGCAGATGTATGGGGTACAAGCTATGCGGGACATTTCTTAATTGAAGCCAAAAAGAAAGGCTACCCGGTTTCCTCATCAATTATTCAATCATGGAAAACCTATCAACAAAATAAAGCAAAAAAATGGACAAATGACGGACCCGCCTCTCAGTTGGTTCAGGCTTATCGTTTATACACATTGGCATTAGCCGGATATCCTGAAAAAAGTGCAATGAACCGTTTAAAAAATATCAGTCAGTTATCAAATACCGCAAAATGGCGTTTGGCTGCCGCTTATCTTTTATCAGGAAAAAAAACAACCGCACAAGAAATGATTTCAGGATTATCAACCGAAATAGGAAAATACATTGAACTTTCATATACCTACGGAACCGACACCAGAGACAAAGCAATGATATTGGAAACATTAAACCTTATCGGCGAAAAAGAAAAAGCGTTCAAACTGTTAAAAGAATTATCTGAAGCATTATCAAGCAAGCAATATCTAAGTACTCAAACAACCGCCTATTCTTTAATAGCTGTTTCGTTATATGCAGAACACAATGCAAAATCTGAAACCTTAAGTTATACATACAGCATTAATAATTCGGCGATGAAACCGGTAAATGAAAAGAAAAGTATTTCACAAACTGATTTGAATATAAACTCAACAAATTCGGGGAATTTAAAATTAGTTAATACAGGAAAAGGAATATTATATGCACGTATTATTTTGCAAGGCATTCCCGAAATCGGAACTGCAAAGGACTCTCAAAAAGATTTAAAAATGACGGTTAAATATACGCTGCCGAACGGAACTCAAATTTCACCGACATCAATTGAGCAAGGAACCGATTTCATTGCAGAGGTTACCGTAACACACCCCGGTATTTTAAAACCTTATCAAGAAATGGCTTTGTCTGAAATTTTTCCGTCAGGATGGGAAATAATTAATACACGTTTATATAATACCGGTTACGGAACCATCCCTGTTGTTGATAACATTGACATAAGAGATGACCGCGTTTATATTTACTTTGATTTAAAACAATACGAAAGCAAAACGTTCAAAGTATTACTAAATGCAAGCTATGCCGGTAAATTTTGGATGCCGCCCGCTTATTGTGAAGCGATGTATGATGCCTCAATTTTTTCAGAAAAAGGCGGAATGTATGTAAGTGTTGACTAAATAAGAATAAATATGTGAGAAAACATAAAGTGAAAACATAAAGACAAAAGGAGAAAGTTTAAAGAGAAAAATTAAGAGTGGCAACATTTTCAATTTTTCTCTTTTCCGTCTTAACTTTGACAATAGGTTTAGTATCTTGTTTTTAATGACACTAAAATCGCATAATCAATAAAAAAATCAAATATCAGAATATTTAATTCAAAGAGGAATATTTTCTAACGATAGCATTGTCAAAGACATGAAATAAA
>DYOF01000142.1 GCA_020720665.1 Acetofilamentum sp.
AACAACTTACTTTGTTTGAGGCAAAAGTGAACTATGAAAGTACTGTCAAGTAAAGTTGACGGAAAATAAAGAGAAAATTGAACAACAAAACGCTGACAAAGTGAATATTGAATGGCTTGTTTCTCGCATTTGCCGTTTAACAATTTGAAAGCGAACTCAGTCTCAATCTGCTACAACTAGTACACTTCTTCGATTTAATTACTTAAAATTTAACTGCAATACTTTCAATTTCAATTAAAACTCCTAACGGAAGTTCTTTTACAGCAAAAGCAGCTCTTGCCGGCGGATTTTTCGAATAATATTTTCCGTAAACTTCATTCATTAATGCAAAGTTTTCCATGGTACTTAACAAACAAGTTGATTTTACAACATCTGAAAAAGAAAACCCCGATTCATTTAATATAGCTGAAATATTTTGCATAACTTGTTCGGTTTGTTCTTTAATACCTCCTTCAACTACTTTCCCTGTTGTCGGATTTATCGGTATTTGCCCTGAAATATATAAAGTATTCCCCGCTTTTACCGCCTGACTGTACGGACCTATTGCTTTTGGTGCATTTTCTGTAAATATAATCTTTTTCATACAATTAATTTTTACACAAAAATAAATAAAAGGAAATAAAAATCTTACTTTATTACGTTTTTGCATCTTTTATTTTAGGTTTATCTTAAATTCATAAGTTTAACGAATATATGGTAAAGGGTATGGAGAAACAAAATTGAAAAACCATAGTAAAAACAGTAAAAATTTTCAGAAGAAGAACATCAATTAAACAGACGAGCAGATTTTAAAATAAAACCTTAAATAATTATTTCACATTTTCTTAAAGAGTAAAATTTGTCTGCTTTTTCTATTTGATATACAGATGCTTAGCAATGTATGTTTTTAAATATGTAAATTTATTAAATAAATGTTTAATAAATTTATTCCGTTGAATGAATATTTCATAATTTTATACCCGTAAATACCTAATTTTATTAAAACATTTAATTAATCATACATCATGTCTATATTAAAACAAAGATTAAAAGAAAAAATCGAAGCACATCGGCCCAGAACCGTTCGCTTATTAAAAGAATTTGGTCACGTAAAAGTCGGAGAAGTTACGATTGAGCAAGCCATTAACGGAATGAGAGGTGTTAAAGGTCTGACAACAGACATTTCATACTTGGATCCGGAAGAAGGTATTCGTTTCAGAGGAAAAACTATTGATGAAACAATGGCTGCACTTCCTAAACCAAAAGGAAAAGATTATCCGTACGTTGAAGGTTTTTGGTTCTTCTTATTAACCGGAGATGTTCCTACTCAAAAAGAAGCAGAAGAAGTCGTTGAAGAATTTAAAAAAAGAAGACAATTACCTCAATATGTAATTGATTTGTTAAGAGATATGCCCGGCGGCACTCACCCTATGGCAATGTTTTCAGCAGCTATTCTTTCGATGCAACAAGAATCAAAATTTGCAAAATATTACAGTTCAGGCAATTTTGATAAAATGGATGCATGGGAATATATGTATGAAGATGCAACCGATATTTTAGCTCGTATTCCTTCAATAGCAGCATATATCTATCGAATGAGATTTAAAAGTGATATGGTTATTGAACCTGACTATACTTTAGATATGGGCGGTAACTTTGCACATCAAATGGGAATTCCGACTCCGTATGATGATGTTGCCAGAATGTATTTTATTTTACACTCTGACCACGAATCAGGAAATGTTTCGGCACATACAACTCACTTAGTTGCTTCAGCACTGTCTGATGCATACTATGCATTATCAGCAGGATTAAACGGTTTAGCAGGTCCGTTACACGGTCTGGCAAATCAAGAAGTTTTAAGTTGGGTGCAAGGCGTAAGAGAAAAAATGGGAGGTAAATTACCTACAGAAGAAGAAATGAAACAGTTTGTTTGGGATACACTTAATTCAGGGAATGTAATACCCGGATACGGTCATGCGGTTTTACGAAAAACTGATCCCCGCTATACATCTCAAAGAGAATTTTGTATAAAACATTTACCGAATGATGAATTATTCAAATTTGTTGATATTCTATATAAAGTAGTTCCTGATATTTTAAGAGAACACGGTAAAGCAAAAAATCCTTGGCCCAATGTTGATGCACAATCAGGTGTTATTCAATGGTTTTTCGGATTAAGAGAGTACGATTTTTATACCGTACTTTTCGGCGTAGGAAGAGCAATAGGTGTACTTGCTAACATTACATGGGACAGAGCTTTAGGTTATGCAATTGAAAGACCTAAATCTTTAACTACTGATATGTTAGAAGCTATTGCAGGAATAAAAAAATAAAAAAAATGTAAGTATTTTGAGGCTGTCTTCGGGCAGCCTTTTTTTTAAAATCTGAAATATATAAATTCTTGAATTCCGAAATTTCCGAATAAAAATATCGTTATAATGACTATATAATAAACACTCCACCTGAATACAAGCGATTTTTCGGAAATATAACTTATAATATCATTTTTACGCTCAATGATGTTTACCATTAACAAAAAACCTATTAATAACACATTTGTTAAAAGCATTAAATGGTTAAAATTTAACTGACCGGAATTAAATACAAAACTGTTTTTCATTAATGTATAAGCTATTTTTACTGATTCCGAACGAAAAAATATCCAAGCAAAATTTACTAAAGTAAATGTGAAAATTATTCGAAAGATTTTATTGAAATTATTTACCCGAACAGGAAGTTTTACAGGAAAAATTTGTTCAAATAAATAAAATATTCCGTGCAAAGCACCCCAAATAAGAAATGTCCAACCGGCACCGTGCCAAAATCCGCTCAGAATAAATACAAACATTATATTAAACCAATACCTTCGTTTTGTTTTTGTTCTGTTTCCGCCCAGAGGGATATAAATGTAATCACGAAACCATGTGCTTAAAGAAATATGCCAACGTTTCCAAAATTCAGAAATTGAGTCAGATAAATACGGAATTCGAAAATTTACATTCAAATTGTATCCTAATATTTTAGCAGAACCTCGGGCAATATCAGTATATCCTGAAAAGTCTCCGTAAATTTGAACGGCAAAAAATAAGGTTGCTAACCAAATATCCGCACCGTAATAAGTATCGGGATTTTTATATACTGTATCTACCAAAAGTGCCATGCTGTCTGCAATTACAATTTTTTGAAAAAACCCCCAAATAATAAGTTTTAAACCGTCGGTTATTCTCTTATAATCAAGTCCGGTCAATTTGTTAAATTGCGGCAACAAATGTCCTGCACGTTCAATCGGACCGGCAACCAATTGAGGAAAAAACGAAACAAATAATGCAAATTTTATAAAGTTTTTTTCGGCTGAAATTTTCTTCCTGTAAACATCAATGGTGTAGCTTATGGTTTGAAAAGTGTAAAAAGAGATACCTACGGGTAATAATAATTGCTCAAACGTATTGCCTATAAATAAGTTGTAATGAGCTAAAAAACGATGCAGATTTTTGTCGAAGAAATGAAAGTATTTAAAACTGATTAAAATGCCGATGTTTATTATAATACTTAACCATAAATAGCGTTTTCGTATTTTTAAATCTTCTGATTTCTCAATTTTTTTGGCAGCAAAATAATCAACTGCGGTTGAACTGAGCAGTAAAATAAAATATTCGGGTTTCCAAACTGTATAGAAATACCAACTTGCTCCTAAAAGCAATAATTGTCTTATTCTTATACTTTTTAAGCTAAAAAATAAAATGACAACTATAGGAAAAAATATCAGAAAATGACCCGAATTAAATAACACGTTTTACGTCTTAGATTAGAACAAAAGTATAAAAATGTTATGATTCTTGCTATTTTATATCACTTTAAATTCAGTTCTTCGGTTGTTTTGCCTTCCGGGTTCGGTTTCGTTTGTATCTTTCGGCGATGAACTTCCGTAGCCTTTATATCTTACTCTGTTTTTATCTATTCCTTTTGAAATTAAATACTCAAAAACAGCAACAGCTCGCTTAAGCGATAATTGCAAGTTGTGTGATTCGCTGCCGGTATTATCGGTATGTCCGCCGATTTCAATGTTTACGGCAGGATTTGTTTCTAAAAAAGTAACAAGTTTTTTTAATTCAATATATGATTTGGAATCAAGTTCATATGAGTCTGTTGCAAAAAAAACGTTTTTTAAAACTGATTTTTTTCCTATTTTAATCGGCGAGAGAGGGATGTCTAAAATGAAACTATCGCTTGCGTCTGAATTTTTTTCAAGTACGAACGATTCTGAAAAAAATAAATAACCCGGTTTTGAAACACTAAATGCATAGGAATGTCCTGCGGGTAAACAAATCAGAAATTGTCCGGTTTCTTTATCTGAAATACTTTGAGCAACTGTATCGGCGGTATTCAGATTTATTAATTTGAATTCGGCTGATAAGCGAGCAGAAGTTTCTGCATCATATACAATACCTTTAACGTATGTAACCGGTTCGGGACGTTTGTCTGTCGGTAATTCAAAAGAATAAATATCTAAACCGCCGTATTCTGATTTTTTTGAGGAAGAATAATACGCTTTATTTCCTTTTGTGTTTACGGTTAAACTGACTTCTTCATCGTATGTATTTATAGGATAAGATAAATTTACGGGTGTCGTATAGTTTCCGCTCGAATCAATTTTACTGAAAAATAAATCTTGTTTTCCCATTCCGAGATGACCGTCTGAGGAAAAATATAAGGTTTGATTGTCATAATGTATAAACGGTGATTGTTCGTGTTTATCAGTATTAATTGTAGTACCCAAATTCACAGGCTCTGACCAAGTTCCGTCAGATTTTAATTCGCTTTTCCATATATCTTCTTTGCCTAATCCGTCGGGACGATTTGATACAAAATATAAGGTTTTGCCGTCAGCAGAAAAGGAAGGTTGTGATTCCCAATACTTTGTATTTACGGGTTGACCTATATTTTCAGGAACCGACCATTTATCACCGGTTTTATAGGATACAAACAGGTCACAACTTCCGTAAGTTTTTCCGTGCGGACTTTTACCTCGTTCGTATTCGCAAGAAGTTAAAAATAATATTTTACCGTCGGCAGAAATTGTTTGCGCACCTTCATTTCCGAATGTGTTGAGCGGTACCCCGAAATTTTCGGAAGCTAAGAACTCGGACTCATGTTTTTTAGAAATAAAAAAATCTTCTTGAAAATCATATGAGCCGTCATATAAAATTTTACCGTTTGGAATTAATCGTGTATAGATTAAAGTTTGTTCATCGGCAGTAAGAACCGGAAAATATTCATCAAATTCTGAATTGATATTTTTTCCGGCATTAATCGGTTTAAATTCAACCGGGTTTTCAATTGCTTTGATTCCAAACTCGGCTTTTTTCAAAAGGTCTTTTGTTTCTTCTGAAAAACGATTGTCGGTATCATAGGTTTTTAATTCGAGTATATGCCGTTCGGCATCAGCGTATTTTCCTACTGAAAGTTCGGTTTTAGCTAAAGTAAAATATGCTAAAGCATTTTTTTGAGGGGCTTTAACAATTGCTTTTTTCAGCATCAATATTTTTCTGTCAATTTGTTTGGTTTCGCCGTAAATATCAGAAAGTAAGTAATATACTTCAATAAAGTTTTCATCTTTTGCTAATGCCTGTTCAGCCCAATAAATTGCTTTATCATAGTTATATGTTTGATAATTTTCAAGAGCAATATAGAAAAATTCTTCGGCTTTTTTTGATTTCGTTGATAGGTTTTGAGAAAAAACAGAAGAATTAATTATTACAATAAGCAGAAGAAAATAATATTTCATGTGTCTAAAAATTTATAATTA
>DYOF01000143.1 GCA_020720665.1 Acetofilamentum sp.
TCAGTGCACTGCACTCATGCAGGGCACACACATACAATATGCGATAATTGCGGGCTTTTGTGCGGAACTTGAAACATAGTGCAAGTAATTTACATTTTACGTTATTGAAACGTAAGTGTCTTAAAATCCGCAACTACGCATATACTCGTCCGTTATGGCTAATAAAACTTGATGATAGACTGGATATTTGATAAAAATAACTATCTTTGTCTGGACAATTGAAAAATATAATGCAATATAATTCAATAAGATAGTAATAATTTAAAATATGATTTCTGGACAATTATGGCTAAAATAGTAAAATCAGATACATATAAAAACCTAATTCGCAAAATTACTGACAAAGTAAATTCTGCAAAAATTGAATGTGTAAAATTTATTGGCTCAATTCAGATTTATACTTATTGGGAAATTGGTAGATATATTGTTGAATACGAACAAGAAGGAAGTGTTAAAGCCGAATATGGAAAATATTTGATAACTGAAATTTCAAAAGATTTAAGTCAATTACACGGAAAAAGGATACAGTCGTTCAAATGTATATAATATCAGACAGTTATATTTTAAATATCCTCAAAAAGAAAAATTGACAGATAAATTAACTTGGTCGCATTATGTTGAGTTATTGTCTATTTCAGATGAATTGACACGAAATTTTTATGAAATTCAATGTATAGCAGAAAAATGGTCAATTGATGAACTTAAACGGCAGAAAAAGAGTGCTTTATTTGAACGATTGGCTTTGAGTAAAGATAAAGAAGGTGTGTTAAAAATATCAAAAGAAGGACAAATTATAGAACAACCAACTGACATTATTAAAAATCCCTATATTCTTGAATTTGTGGAAATTCCTGAACGACAAATTTACGATGAAACAGAGTTAGAAAAGCGATTAATTGACAATTTACAACAATTTTTACTTGAATTAGGAAAGGGATTTGCATTTGTTGGTAGACAATATAGAATTACGCTGAATAATACGCATTTTTACGTTGATTTAGTGTTTTATCACATTAAATTAAAGTGTTATGTTTTGATTGATTTGAAAAAAAGAAAATTAGAACATCACGATATTGGACAAATGAATATGTATCTCGGTTATTTTGCAACAGAACAAAATAATTCTGATGATAATGAACCGATTGGAATAATTCTTTCGTCAGATAAAGACGAGATTTTAGTTGAATATGCAACTTATAAGATGTCGTCAAATTTATTTGTTTCAAAATACGAACTATATTTACCAAACAAAAAAGAATTAGAGCAAAGAGTTAAACAAATTATTAATGAAACGATTGAATAACAAAAATATAGCCATAACATATGCTAAAACGACAAGTGCAGGCATTGTGCGTAACTTGAAACGACAGTACAGTAATTTACATTTTACGTTATTGAAACGTAAGTGTCTTAAAAGCCCGCAACTACGCATATACTTGTCCGTTATACGCTATGCAAAACCAACGACAAACCAATGATTAACCAGATTGATAAATGTTCGGCAAAGCCGATTTGATATAAAAACAATTTAATGAGCGAAGACAAAAAAATACATATCATTAATAAAGACAGCGAGGCAGATACTTGTAGAAAATTTGTCTTGCCTAAATTGTATGATAGCAAATGGAACGATGAACAGATTTTAGAACAACGGACTTTTACCGCCGGTAGAATTATTGTGATTGGTCGCAAGGCAAACCGAGAGAAAGCCAAACGATTTGATTATTTGCTTTGCTACTCAAAAGATTTTCCGATTGCAATAATTGAGGCAAAATCTACACTTAAAAAAGGTTATGACGGTTTGCAACAAGCCAAAGATTATGCCGATATTTTGGGCTTAAATTATTGCTATTCAACAAACGGAAAAGAAATTGTAGAATATGATTTCAGCACAGGTAAAAGCAAAGAAATTGACAATTTCCCTACACCCGAAGAACTTTATGAAAGATTAAAAAATAAAAAACAACAAACACAAGAAATTGTAAAAGTTGAAAATCAAGCATTAGCCGTAAAACCCGAATTTCCAAATCTTTATTACAAACAAGATTTATCCAACAAAGACGATAAAAATCAAGTTTTATTAAAACCATTTTTTCCAAATCCCGACAAACCAATTAGATATTATCAACGAATTGCAATAAATAAAGCAACTCAGGCAGTTTTGGACGGACAAAAACGTATTTTACTGACTTTGGCAACAGGAACAGGAAAAACTACAATTGCATTTCAGATTATATACAAATTGTGGAATAATCGCTGGAACAAGGCAAACGAACACCGAAAACCCAAAATTTTATTTTTGGCAGACCGAACTATTTTAATTGACGACCCAATGTCGAAAGATTTTGCAATTTTTGGGGACGCAAGATGTTTGCTGAATACCGACAATTTCACAACAGGCAGAGAAATATATTTCGCAACTTATCAATCTATCGCAGAAAGCGAAATGCGAGAAGGATTATTCAAAAAATTCTCAAAAGACTTTTTCGATTTAATCGTAATTGATGAGTGCCACAGAGGAAGCGCAACCGAAGACGGAAGTTGGAAAGCTATTTTACAATATTTCAATTCATCGGTTCAAATTGGTTTAACCGCAACGCCACAACGAAAAGACAATAAAGATACTTACGAATATTTTGGAAATCCGATTTATACATATTCTCTAAAACAAGGAATCGCAGACGGATTTTTAGCACCTTATATTGTTCACAGAGTTGTTACAAGTGCCGATTTGCCGGACGGTTGGAGACCACAAGACGGACAAACCGATAAAAATGGAGAATTAATTCCCGATACGCAATACACAACGTCCGATTTTGAAAATGTTTTGTCGTTATTGCCACGAACAAAAGCAGTTGCAAAACATTTGACAGATTTTATGCACAAAAACGACCGTTTTGCAAAGTGTATTGTTTTTTGTGTAAATCAAGAGCATGCCGAACAATTTCGCAAGGCGTTTGAAGATTTCAACAACGATTTAACTTCAAAATATTGGAATTATGTAGTTCGCATTGTTTCAGACGAGGGCGACACAGGAAAAGGACAATTGAGTAAATTTATGGACGTTGATGAACCTGTTCCGGTTGTTGTAACTACTTCACGCTTATTAAGTACGGGCGTTGATGTGCCAACTTGTAAAATTATTGTTATTTTCCGAACAGTTGGCTCAATGACTGAATTTAAACAAATTGTTGGCAGAGGAACACGAGTAAGAGAGGATAAAGAAAAATTATTTTTCACGATCTTAGATTATACAGGAAGTGCAACCCGAAATTTTGCCGACCCCGATTTTGACGGAGAACCGCCACTAATAACCAGCGAAGAAATAAACGAGGACGGAGAAACCATAGAAGGAACTTACACAGAAGTACACAACGAAACAGAAACTAAAACCGATACTGATGAATTTTCGGAAACCGATTTTGAAACTGAAACGGAAACCACAAAACGAAAAAAATATTATATCGAAGAAGGAACTGTTTCAATAGCAGCCGAAAGCGTTCAAATTCTTGACCAATACGGTAAATTAAGAACAATTCAATTCACCGAATATGCAAAAGAACAAATTATTAAATTTTATCATTCACCCGAAACGCTGAAAGAAAACTGGTTAAACCTTCAACAACGTGAATTATTACTTGAAACCCTTGCAAGCAAAGGAATTTCGATTGATTTACTCAAAGAAATTACCCAACAGCAAGACGCTGATATTTTTGATTTACTTTGTTTTGTGGCTTTCAACTTAAAACCGAAAACACGAAAAGAAAGAGCCGATTTTCTAAAAAAGAACAAAACCGAATATTTTAATCAATACACCGAAAAAGCGAGAGAAATTTTATCTTTGGTGCTTGATAAATACGTAGAATTTGGCGTTGAGCAATTGTCGGATTTAAACACACTTTTAAAATTGCAACCAATTTCAAACAAAGGAAATTTAATTGAAATTGCTAAGGAATTTGGAGGCGTGGACAATTTACGAAATGCAATTTTCGATATTCAAACATTGCTTTATGCAGCTTAATAAACTAATTTAATGAGTAAAAAGAAAAATACAGTAAAGGAAGTAACAACAGCGCAACGTTTATCGAGTATTGTTAAATCATGCCGTGATATTATGAGAAAAGACAGAGGTTTGAACGGCGACAGCGACCGTTTGCCCTTGCTCACTTGGCTTATGTTTCTCAAATTTCTTGACGACATGGAAGTTATGCAGGAAACAGAGGCACAACTTGCACAAAAAAAGTACAAACCACTTATTAAAGAGCCTTATCGTTGGCGCGATTGGGCTAAAAATATAAACTTAACAGGCGATGATTTAATTCAGTTTGTAAACACCGAAGAAATTCCAATTCCTAAAAAAGAAGACGATAAAACAGAGCAAACGCCGGACAAGAAAAAGGAAACAATGTCGGGCTTGTTGTATTATTTGCGCCAATTGCAAAGCAACAACGGAGGAGACCGCCGAGATGTAATAGCAACCGTTTTTCGTGGCGTAACAAACAGAATGGTAAGCGGTTATTTGTTGCGTGATGTGGTAAACAAAATTGATGAAATTCATTTCACTTCAAATGATGAAATTTTTACACTTTCGCACCTTTACGAGAGTTTGTTAAAAGAAATGCGCGACTCGGCAGGTGACGCAGGCGAATTTTATACGCCCCGACCTGTTGTAAAATTCATTGTCGAAATTATGAAACCGCAAATCGGTGAAAAAATGCTTGACCCGGCTTGCGGAACAGGCGGATTTTTGGTTGAGGCTTTCGACTACATGAAAAAACAAGCAACATCAAAAGAAACTTTCAAAATATTGCAAGAAACAAGCATTTACGGAGGCGAAGCAAAACCATTGCCCTTTTTGCTTAGTCAAATGAATTTGCTTTTGCATGGTTTGGAATTTCCGCAAATTTCGTTCGGTAACTCATTGAGTAAAAAATTGAGCGACATTAGCGACAGCGAGCGAGTGGATATTATTATGACAAATCCTCCTTTTGGCGGAGAAGAAGAACGAGGCATTTTAAAAAATTTCCCCGATGAAAAACAAACCGCAGAAACAGCCCTTTTGTTTATGCAACTCATTATGCGTAAACTTAAAAAACAAACGCCAATTCAAAAAGGCGGACGAGCCGCAGTAGTTGTACCAAACGGAGTTTTATTTGGCGACGGTATTTCGGCACGTATCAAAGAACAATTAACAAAAGATTTTAACTTACATACCATTGTGCGATTGCCTGACGGCATTTTTGCACCTTATACAAGTATTCCTACAAATTTATTGTTTTTTACGGCTGGCGAACCCACAAAAGATATTTGGTATTATCAAATAAAAATAAAAGACGGACGGAAAAATTATACCAAAACAAATCCGATACAATTTGAAGAATTTGAAGAAGTTATACAATGGTGGAACAACCGAACCGAAACCGAAAACGCATGGAAAATTGATTTTGCAACTTTACTAAGCGAAACAGACGCAAAAGCAGAAGTTCACCGCAAAATTGCAAAAGAAAGCGAAACTAAAATTGCAAAAAACAAAGAAAAAATTGATACGCTTGAAAAAGAAATACAAGCCTCCGACAAAGAAAAAGACAAAAAAACGGCAGAAATAAATAATGAGTCCGGTCTAAAAACTCTCTCTTTTTTTAAGCTCGTATAAATGCGAAAT
>DYOF01000144.1 GCA_020720665.1 Acetofilamentum sp.
TCTTCTGTTAGTCATACCCTTGTGTGTAAAAATCGTTTTACCCGGGTGTTTCATCTGTCTAAAAATTTGTAATTAATTAATAATCTGCAAATTGAATGCATGAAATAATTTATAATGCTTGTTTTTCCTCGCAGATAGGAACACCTTAATAAATCTGCATTAAATAATTTCTTCCGTTAGTCATACCCTTGTGTGTAAAAATCGTTTTACCCGGGTGTTTCATCCTTGCTTATATTCTTAATTAAAATTTATCGGTTTCGTCTAATTCTGTTTGCAAAGAAGTAAAATTTTCTGATGTTTTTATTGCTTCAGCGGCTTCTTCTTCGTTTATTATTTCCAAAGCTGTACCTACATGAGCCATAATATAATCACCGGCTTTAGCTTCCGGAAGCCATTGAATATTAATTTCTTTTATAGCTCCTCCGAAACTTACTTGCGCGGTTACTTGTTCTGAATTTGAATTATTAATTGAAATAATTTTACCCGGTACTGCTAAACACATATTTTCTTTAAAATTTAATATTGATAATTATATTATTATTTTCACGTTTTAAAATCTATTATTTACGATTCAAAGGTCTAAAATATATAAAAATATAATATGAGAATTATCATGTATAAATTTATTTTATTGACTGTCTTATTTGTCGGTTTAATAAAATTATCAAATGCTCAACAAGATACACTTGTAAATACGCTCGATTCAATTCAGAATGTTTCTGATAAAATGTCGCTTTTATTTATAGGAGATATCATGGGACACGGTCCGCAAATCTTGTCAGCATATGATTCAGAAACAGAAACATACAATTATGATACAGTTTTTTATTATATTAAAAATGTATTAAGCGAACCTGATTTTACGATTGCTAATTTAGAAGTAACACTTGCCGGACCGCCGTATAAAGGATATCCACAATTCAGTTCTCCGGATGCCTTGGCACTTGCCGGAAAAAAAGCGGGAACGGATGTTTTTGTAACTGCAAATAATCATTGTTGTGACAGAGGTTTGCAAGGAATAAACCGAACAATAGAGGTTTTAGATACACTTAAAATACTTCATTGCGGAACGTTTAAAAACCTTGCTGAGAGGCAAAGTAATAATTTAATTGTATTAGAAAAAAATCAAATAAAAGTAGGTTTGTTAAATTATACCTACGGAACAAACGGAATACCGGTGCCTAAACCGGCAGTTGTTAATTTAATCGACAGAAAATTAATTAAAGAAGATATTGAAATTGCACAAAAAGACAGTTTAGATAAACTTATTGTGTTTCTTCATTTCGGAACTGAATATCAATCAGAACCGAATACCGAACAAATAAATTTAGTTAACTATTTGTTTAATCAAGGAGTTGATATTGTTATTGGTTCTCACCCGCATGTAATACAAAAAATGGTGTATTTACCGGCTGATTCAGTCAATAAAGAACGATTTGTTGCATATTCTTTGGGAAATTTTGTTTCAAATCAAAGAAAAACACAAACCGACGGAGGTGTTATGACAAGGATTGTTCTAAAAAAAGAAAACGGAAAAACGCGAATAGAAGAGCATAACTATATTTTAACATGGGTTTATAAGAAAAAAAGAACGGGAGATGTATATGACTATTTTATTTTGCCGGCAGCCGAATATGAAGATAAAAAAGATTTTTTTTCAGACTCTGTTGATTACGAGAAAATGAAACTTTATATAGAAAATTCCGGACAATTACTTAATAAACAGAATGTTGATGTTAAGGAGTTAAAATAAATTTATTGTATGGTATCAATTCCTGAAAAACGATAATTTCCGCCGTTCTTTTTAAAACGTAAAACCATTTCATTACCTGCAACACCGTCTTCAGGATCCGGGTCGGTAACGGTAACAAAAAATTTAAAGTCGGCATCCGGTTCGTTGCTTTTTATAAGGCGTAATTTCGACTTGTCATTTAGTCTTGTAATTACATTATTATCAAATATTTGAGGCATTTCATAGGTGTAAAATTCATCAAACATTATGTAGAAATAATTATCAAAATCAATAATAACATCTTTGTTTGATTCAACAGCTGACTCGTCGGAAGCTGATGCTAACAGTTTTAAATCTCCCATTTGCATAGAAAATTTTACAGAGTCGGTACATATGGTTTGAAGTGAATTTTTATCGGAATCTTTTATCGCTTTGGTAAATGTATTCCATGTTTTCATTAATTCAGGCTCAGTATTTAAATTGGCGGCAGCTTGCCCGAACGACAGGTTACTTATGTACAAAAATAAAGAAAACAGTAAAAGTTTTTTGTTTTTCATTGAAGGTAATATGCCAGTTGTTAATTCATATAAAGAATAGTTAATCAGTCCATACATTTAGTTCAAAATCAAAATAACAACTATTTTATTATTTTATTAATCAATAAAAAATGCATTTTATTAACAATTTGACGAATAATTGTTAATAACTTCCGAAAGTCTTATATTTTAGGTAAAAAAATAAATATAAAACGGAAGTTTTATTGACGAAATTAACCGATTGTAATTTTTTCACCCAAGAATTTGGGTTTGGTTCGTAGAATAAAAATATCTAAAACTGCTTTTATTCTCGCAAAACGTTCTCTTATCCGTGTTTTTAATCCGTATTTTCCGTTTAAATCTCGGGCATTGTACCCTACGGCATTAATTCCTTTGTGTTTTGCTATAAAAATAGCGCGCTCATTATGAAATTGTTGCGAGATGACGGTTATATTATCTTGTCCGAAAATTTCTTTTGCTCTGATAACGGAGTCGAACGTTCTGAATCCTGCATAATCGGCATAAATTCGATTAGCGGGAATTCCTCGTTTTATTAAATCGTCTTTTAATTGTTTAGGTTCATTATAGTTTTTTACTCGATTATCACCGCTGACAATGATATATTTAATTTTCTTTCGCTTAAACAATTCTACGGCTGCATCAATTCTGTATTTATAATAATAGTTCAGCGTTTTCCCTATATATTTTGAGGTTCCGAGTAACAGCCCGACATTATTTTCCGGAATTTCGTTAATATCATCATAACAATATTTTTTTTGGGCTTTAAAAATGTTTTCGGATATAATGAATGTTGAAAGAACAAACAAAATGGTCAGTGCAGTAATTCGTTTTATTTTATGAATAATCGTTTTCAATAGATTTAAAGATTTTTTTTATACGAAAATAAAAGAAATCCGTATGAAAACAAAAAGCAGTAAAAAAAATTTTATATTTTATTAGTCAATTAAGCTTAATAATAATTCATACCATTTTTCCATTCCTTCGCCGGTTGTTGCCGATACTTCAATAAATTGCAGATGATGATTTACCCTTAGTGCATAATTTTTTGCTTTTTCCAAATCGTAATTTAAATACGGAAGCAAGTCAATTTTATTAATAATACAAATATCTGCTCGTTCAAAAATTGTAGGATATTTAACGGGTTTATCTTCGCCTTCGGTGGTACTCATAATTACGATGCGTTTTGATTCGCCCAAATCAAATAATGACGGACAAACCAAATTTCCTACATTTTCAATTATCACAAGTGAATTATCTTTAACATTTAATTGTTTTACGGCTTTATTAATCATTTCGGCATCTAAATGACAGCCGTTTCCTGTATTCACCTGAATAACGGGTGCTCCGGCATTTCCGATTCGTTCGGCATCGTTCATGGTTTGTTGATCGCCCTCAATGATATAAAAATTCAATTTATCTTTCATATCTTTTATGGTTCGCTCTAAAATGCTTGTTTTACCCGAACCCGGAGAACTCATCATATTTATTGAGAATATATTCTTGGCTTCAAACCAACCTCTGTTGCGTTCTGCCGTTAAATTATTCTGACTTAATACATCAACTTCTATGTTAATTTTATGAGAATGCTTATGCCGGTGTTCATGTTCATGTTCATGTTCATGTTCATGACTATGGTGTTCATGTGAATGACTGTGTTTTTGTGTGTTTGATTTATTTTTTTCACCAAAAACCGTCATGCTTATTTTATTTCCGTTGCCTTCGCAACCGCATGTTGTACACATATTTCTTAAATTATAAGTTTTGTTTTAAAGGTATTAATTATTTTTGTCATATAAAACGATTGTACTAATCTACTAAAATAGATTTTATTTTTATTTCTTTTCCTTGAATAATTTCTGTTTTAAACGAATCACATACAGGGCATAAAGTATAAACGTTTTCGGTTTCAAAAACATGTCGGCAATCTGAACAAACGGCTTTTGCCTGAATGATGTTAATTTTTATTTCGGCATTTTTCAACATTGTTTTTGGTTTTACACTTTCAAAAGCAAAGTTTAAAGCATCTAATTCAATTCCGGAAACCGTGCCGATATCCATTTCAAGTTCCGTTATTCTTTCGGCAAGAGCTTTTCTTGCTTCATTTTCGGCAATTTCAATAATGTTTCCTACAATTGACAGTTCATGCATGCGTTGTGAATTTTGTTCAAAAATAAACCAAAAAACAGATTTGAAAAATGATATCTGTCAGTATCCTGAAATATTTTATATGTATTTAAAAAAAATGAGTTTTTATTTATAAATTTTAAAACGGTATATTCGTTGTTAAAAATAAATTTGCAAAAATTAAAAAAAATGTCGGTTGAAATTTCACCGGTTTATATACAGATGTTAAGGGCAAAAAAAGAAAACATAGCGGAAACGGCAAAAGAAGCCCCTCGCAAGAGAGTGAAAACTCAAAGAAACAGGAAAATATCCGAACAACCTGTATAAACAATAAAGTAAGACGAGTTTCCGAAAATCGTTAAGAGTAGGAAAATCTTAAATTAAAATTATCATGGCTATAACAATAGCAAAATATAAATTCTCAACAAAAGAACATATGGAAGGAGCAAAAAAACAACTTAGTTCAAGAGTTAGTTCCGGGTTTTATGGTTATACTTCTTCTTGGGGTGGAACTCCATTTATAGAAATTTATGAAGATTGCAGAGATATAACTGCTGCAAGTCAAATATGCACTGCAAATGGCGGAATTCCTCAATAATTAATTTATTTAGCAACCTTGTTAAATACAAGGTTGCTTTTTTTATATTTGTATAAAAAAAAGCAATGCGAAAATTCAATACATCGGGTCCGAATATCCCTGAAAAACATTACACAATTCAACGAACAGATTTAATAACAAAAGGAATTGAATTAGTAAAAGACGAACGGTATTTTACAATTTGGGCACCTCGTCAGACAGGTAAAAGCACCTATTTCAGGCAACTTGCAGAAGAATTGTCTGAACAAGACTACAAAGTTGCACATATCAACTTTGAAAACTATAAAAATGCTTCTTTGGAGAGTTTTTTATCAAGTTTAACAAGGCATCTAAGAGAACAATGGGGTTTTGATTATTCAAACGAAACCGAACTCTCGCATATATTTGAGCTTATACAAATTCAAATACAAGATAAATGTGTGTTAATTATTGACGAAGTTGAAGGTATAAACCAAGATTATTTCGGAGATTTTTTACATTCAATTCGCAACGCCTATCATTCCCGAGAATCACATTGTTTAAAAAGCGTAATACTTGTAGGTGTTTCAAACATTGTCGGCGTTGTGAGCGACAATGCAAGTCCATTCAACATAACTGATAATTTGAATGTTCCGTATTTTACGAACG
>DYOF01000145.1 GCA_020720665.1 Acetofilamentum sp.
AATTAATTATAAATTTTTAGACACATGAAAAAAATCACTTATATTTTAATTTCATTTTTTTCTGTTGTAGGAATATTAAGCATATTTATCTTTGCAAAAAACTATATAATTCTCGAACAAAAGTATAACGACCTGAGAGACAGCACATACTCGGTATATGCCCTGCCTGTTCCGGATAGTGTGTTTTTTGCGGGAGAGCGAGTTCCTATCGAAAATTTTGATGTCAGAGAAGCATTAGACATGGAACTTCATAAAATATGCTATTGGCATTCAGAAACATTTTTATATCTGAAACGTGCACACCGTTATTTTCCGGTAATTGAAAAAATTTTGAAGGAAAACAATATCCCTGATGATTTTAAATATTTAGCCGTTGCCGAAAGCGGATTAACCAACGCCGTTTCACCTTCCGGAGCAACAGGCTTTTGGCAATTTTTAAAAACCACCGGGCAAAGCTATGACTTAGAAATTACCAAAGAAATTGATGAACGATATCATTTGGAAAAATCAACAGAAGCCGCCTGCCGATATTTAAAATACTTATATAAAATATACGGCAATTGGGCTATGGCAGCTGCATCATACAACACAGGGCAAGGCAATTTAAATAAACAAGTAACAAAACAAAACAAAGAAAATTATTATGATTTGCTTTTAAATTCAGAAACATCAAGATACGTTTATCGAATCGTTGCATTTAAACTGATTATGACAAATCCGCAAGACTACGGGTTTAAATTCAGAAAACTTGATTTATATCCTCAAATTCCCGTTAATTTGGTAAAATTAGATACTTCGGTTACTGATTTTGCAGCTTATGCAACGCATTTTAAAACAAATTATAAACTGTTAAAATATTTTAATCCGTGGCTCAGAGAAAATTTTTTAACAAATACTAATAATAAATCATACTCAATTCAAATTCCTAAACCCGGTTCAAGAAGTAAAAATTATTTTACGGAACAAGACGAACAAATCATCAAACAAATTTCAACAAATTAATGGGACATAAAGCTGCATTTATAAATATAATCGGTAATCCGAATGTCGGAAAATCAACTTTGATGAATGAAATGGTCGGCGAAAAATTGTCGATTATCACTTCAAAATCGCAAACCACTCGTCACAATATTAAAGGAATTGTTAATACGGATGAATATCAATTGGTTTTTTCTGATACTCCCGGCGTATTGAAACCGCATTATAAATTGCAGGAATCCATGCTGAAATATTCCGAAACGGCGCTCACAGATGCGGATATTATTATTTATGTTACCGATATTTATGAAAAAACAGATAAAAACCCTGAATTTTTACAACGCGTTATCGGATTAGAAATACCGATTTTATTAGTTATAAATAAAATAGACCAATCTGACCAAAATAAAATTAACGAATTGCTTGAAATTTGGCAAAATTTAATTCCGCAAGCCGAAATATTTCCCACATCGGCTTTAGAAAAATTCAACACACAAAATTTATTTAAACGAATCATTGAATTAACACCCGAATCACCACCGTTTTTCCCTAAGGATCAATTAACCGATCGCACCGAACGATTTTTTGTATCAGAAATTATCCGCGAAAAAATTCTCATTCGATATAAGAAAGAAATTCCCTATTCTGTTGAAGTTGTAATTGAAGAATTTAAGGAAGAAGAAAAAATTATTCGAATAAGAGCCGTTATTTTTGTCGAACGTAAAACACAAAAAGGAATTATTATCGGACACAAAGGCAACGCACTTAAAAGTGTCGGCATTGATGCCCGAAAGGATATCGAAGCCTTTTTCGATAAACATGTATTTTTAGAACTATACGTAAAAGTAGCTGAGGACTGGCGTTCCAATCCAAACGATTTAAACAAATTCGGTTATTAATATTTTCTCAATTAACAGAAACCATTTTTTTTGATTTTTTTTTTTGAAATTATAAAATGAATAAAGCTTTAGTAACAATTATTTTATTGATTTTATCTAATACATTCATGACTTTTGCCCGGTACGGTCATTTAAAGCTTAACGAGTTTAACCGTTTTGAAAGTATAGGATTACATTCGTTTTAACGAACTATAATTCACCGTCAATTCTAAATTCCTGAACAATCTTTTTATTATAGGCTTTCCAACCGCCTCTGAAATCGCGTCCGGAAATTCGAATATATTCTTCCATTCGTTTGGAATTCAGCCGACTTAACAATTTTTCATAATCGCCTTTATATTTTATGCAATAACCCGAATAAAAGGTCGCACCATTATGATTAACAGGTATAAAATTCGGCGTTTTATTCATAGGCGAAAATAAAATTTTCTTTCCGAAGCTCGTCTGCAAACCTTGTGAACGTCCATAGGCATACCAAGCTGTTTTATTAGGTTTTCCGTTATCGCGTTTATCTAAAACCGGTTTCACGGAAATTAAATAACTATAAGCAAACGGATAGTTTTTTTTAAATTCGGCTTCAGGTATAATTTTTACTCCCGTATCCGTTTTTTTGTACGGAAATAAAAGATATCGACTAATCGGTTCATCTGCATGTTTTAAAACGGATGCTTTAATTATCGGCTTTAAAAGGCTTTTTTCAATTTTCCTTTTTCCGCTGAAATGAGTATCGGCAATGATATACTCTTCGTGTTCTTCGTAGTTTTCAAAAATATATGCTTTATCTGCTAATGTTGTAATTCCTACATGAATATCACAAATATCCCCAAGCCTGATGCCTGTTTTGATGATTTTTTTTTCAGATGAAAGTTGCCAAAATTGAGTGTTTATTATTTCAGAAAATTTTATTATTCTTGAATGAAAACGATTAATTGATTTGGCTTCTTGATATAAAAATGAATTTTGTTGCGTTTTTGTGAAAATTGTAACGGCACTGTATGTTGTTGCATTTTCAAATACCTGTAGGGCTCCGTAGTTTGTAATCTGCTTAATTGATTGGTTTTGTTCAAAATAACTTCTAAGTTCTTTTCCGGTTTCGGTATTAAAAAACGTATTCGGTGTGATATAACCGCATATTCCATGCTGATTCATAAATTTTAAAGCAGCTTCAAAAAAAGCTATATAAATATCCGTTGAACCTTTTTTACAAAATTTATAATGCTTTTGAATAAATTCTCTGTCGGATTTATCTAAATGCTGAATACGAATATATGGCGGATTCCCCACTACAAAATCAAATGGAATACTCGGATTTTGTTTCAGAGTGTTTTGTACAAAAATATTCCATTTCATTTTAAATTCGTAAGGTTTTATTAATTGATTTAATTGAAATTTTGCATGCTCAACAGCATCAGGGTCAATATCATATCCGTAAACATATTGTAAATTTTCTTCAAGATTTTCTTGCTTAGAAAATTGAATAATTCGTTTTACAATTTCAATTAAAAAACGACCGTCGCCGCATGCCGGATCCACAATCGTTTTTTTCAAAATTTGCTCTGAATTGTATGCAACATCGTCTAAAATTTTTTGAACAATGAATTCGGGTGTATAAATTTTTCCGTTCAATTTTTCATGTGAATATATCTTTTGCTTGGATGCCATTTTTATTTTTTTAAACTGCCTATTTTAAAACCCTTTATATTTCTTATTCTTTGATTTAAAAACGGTGAACGAATATCCTTAAAATCAATTTCATACGTATCTTCGTAAAATTCGAAAGAACTTTTGTCGGCTCTTTTTCTCGAACTTCCTTTTTTGTACAGTATTCCGCACTTAGAATTAAGAATATCTTGTTTAAAAATATAACCTAATAAGGATGCGAAGAATACGTTTTTTTTCTCATGTATGCTGATGCAAAAATAACAATCGGTAAGGTTATTATTTTGATTTAAATTTCTTGCCGGAATATTTAATACATAATTTTCATAAAAAACGTCTGATTTTCTTCGCATTGTTTTAATGTCAAAATTCATCTGCTTCTTATTTATGTTCATTTCAAAATCTTTCCCGAAATCTTGTCCGTCAACAGCTCCGAATGATTTTACCGGTCGTTCGAGTTTGTATGTATCAGCAAAAATAATTTCGCCGAGTGTTCCTGTCAATCTTAATTTCGGAGTATCATCCTTTTTTTTACTGTCCCAAATATTACTTATCGGGTGATTTTCCAATGAAAAATTAACTAATTGCTTTGCATAATCTATTTGCTCTTTGCAAACCGGAATTGTAAAATGATACAGATGTTTACTTGTCATTAAGCAATTATAATCAAATAAAGGAATATTAAAATTTTAAACAAACAAAAATAAAACTTTTAAATAAATATTTACTTTTGTTATTTTAACATGATAAAATGATTCGAAAAAGTTTTTTAAAGGCAATAGGTCCGGGTTTATTATGGGCAGGAGCTGCAATCGGTGTTTCCCATATTGTCCAATCAACATCGGCAGGAGCAAGTTTTGGGTTTGAATTAGTTTGGATTATAATAATTGCGAATTTCTTAAAATATCCTTTTTTTGAATTTGCACCACGTTACGCCGGCTCAACCGGTGAAACTTTAATTGACGGATATAACAAATTAGGGAAATGGGCATTAATAACCTATGCCGTAATTACCGTTTCAACCATGTTTTTTTTAATGACGGCTGTTACTGTTGTTACTGCCGGTTTATTTAAAAATGTTTTTCACAGCAATTTAAGTATATTTTTTTGGTCAACACTTATACTTTTAGTTTCGGCAGTTATAATAATTTTAAAAAAATATTCAATTATAGACGGCATTGTTAAATTCATTATTGTTTTGCTCGCAATTACTACAATAATTGCGGTTATATTTGCTTTCTCAAAAAGCAATGAACCGAATCCTGAATTTATCCGACATTTTAGTATCAAAACAGATATAGCATTTTTACTGGCTTTAGTAGGTTGGATGCCTACTGCAATTGATGTTTCTGTATGGCATTCGGTTTGGACAATTGCTAAGAAAAAAGAAACCGGATATGCTCCGACCTTGAAGGAATCACTGTTGGATTTTAACATCGGATATTTCGGAACCGCAATTTTGGCTTTAGGTTTTGTTTCATTAGGAGCTTTAATTATGTATGGTTCAGGACAAACTTTTTCAAGTAACGGTGCTGAATTTGCCGGTCAATTAATAAATTTATTTACAAGCAGTATAGGCAATTGGGCATATTTAATAATTGCAGTTGCCGCTTTAGCAACCATGGTAAGCACAACATTAACTTGTTTAGATGCATACCCGAGAGTATTAGAACCGACCACAAAAATATTATTTCCTGCATTTAACAAAGAAAAAATTACAAATAAGATTCACACGTTTTGGCTGTTAATTATTGTCGGAGGATCTGTTCTTATTTTCGCATATTTTATGGCAAATATGAAAACAATGGTAACATTGGCTACTATAATTTCGTTTTTAGTTGCTCCGGTTTTGGCATGGCTAAACCTTAAAGTAATTAAATCGAAGCAAGTACCGGACTATGCTAAGCCGAAATTGTTTTTAGTAATTTTAAGCTGGGTCGGAATAATTTTTTTAACTGCATTCAGCATCTATTTTTTATATGTTCAATTTATCTTGGATAAATAAGCATTAAATTGTATATTTGAGATTATTCAATAAATCTATCAATATGAAACACCTATGAAAAAGGATTTTCACACACAAGGGTATGACTACCGGAAGA
>DYOF01000230.1 GCA_020720665.1 Acetofilamentum sp.
CCTAAAACAATATCAAAGCCAACAAAATCGCCGTTTTCGTTCAAAATTTCGGGAAATTCTAATGCCCACTCTAAGGAATTTGTATAAACATTGTAATAATTTTCTTGGTATCGTTTTTCGTGTTCGGCTACTTCGTTACTTAATTTAACTATCAGTTTAGTAATTTGTTCCGATTGCGGTTTTATGCCTATTAAGTTTTGTAATTCGCGCGATTTTGTGAGAAATGCCCGATAATGTTTATCTTGCGGTTTGGCAAATTTTAAAAGTTCTTGTTTTACATTTTCTATTGTCCTGCGGCTCTGTATTTTGCGGTCGTAGTCGGTTTCGTTTTTATAAACCGTAGCATTGGTTTTGTAAATATAAATCAAATCTTTTACCGCTTGTTTCTCGAAAATATCCAATCCTTTATCAAATTTACTTATCAGCGAATTACCCGAAACGATGTTAATATCAATATTCGGCAATGTTTCCAAATATTTATAGTTGCTATGGTCGGTATAATACGAATTTTTAAGTAATTCAATCCACAAACGTAAACGGCAAATCAACACCGATTTAGGATTGATGTCCACGCCAAACAAACATTTTTCAATCAAAGTTCGTTTTTCGTTGAAAAGTGCGTGTTGAATTTCTTGTAATTCTTTTATTGGTAGATGTTTGTCGTTTACATAATATTGAAACGGCTCGCTTGTTTCCTCGTCAATAATTTCAAGTTCGTCGTTGTTGTTTGCAATGGATATTCCTTTTATACGGCTACCGTTTACATACTGTAAAATTTTCAATTCGCTTTTAATAGCTACAATTTCATTCAGCACCGAAACTAAAAAGTGCCCTGAACCAACAGCGGGGTCGCAAATTTTTATCGAATTTATTATATCGTTTGCTTTTTGCCTTTCTTCCGGTTTTGAATATTCAATTAAATCTTTTAGTTCGTTCCAACTTTCCGAAAGTTCTAAACTTTCGGAAAGTTTGTAAAACTTGCTAAACTTTTGAATTATTGTTGATTTTAAAATTTCTCGACTTATGAAAGTAGTAATAAAACTTGGTGTATAAAATGAGCCGTCTTTGTAACCGTTAATTTTTTCAAAAA
>DYOF01000231.1 GCA_020720665.1 Acetofilamentum sp.
AAATAATCTTAATACAGTTACCGGAATTGATACAAAAGAAATTGATTATGTTGGTAATTGCAATAAGGTTGTTTTATTCGGGGCTTTTAACGGCGAAATAAACGGACAAAAAATAGTTCTTTTAAATCCGGTTAATTGGGAACTTGAAACCGATGAAACGGAACTCACAAAAATAAACGGTGTTTTGGGTTACAAAGCTATTGAAAATCCAGAAGTAAAATTTTCAAGTATTTGTGTGTACGAAAATACACACTTTGAAAGAGTTGTTACAGATATGCAGGAGGAACCCGAAGATGAATAAACAAGATATAAAAAGTATAAAATTTTCATTGGCACCCGAATCACTTAACGGAATAGTTTTTATTTCGGAAGGTGTTAATCTTGACGGTTCTGTAACTTTTAAAAATGTTACTTTCGGAAAATTTGTAACGCTATATGCAGATGGAATAAACGGAATTATGGGAACATATCACTATGGTTTTCCGTTTCCCACTTATACAGCTCAATACGGTTTTTCATTGGGTGAAAGTTGTAATTTACATTACTTCGTAACAATGAGAGATTTGACAACAGAAGAAATAATTGGAAATCCTGATTGTATGGTTTTAGTTCATGAAAATGTTTTTAAAAATAAATTAAAGTTATCGGTTCCGGAATTACCTGATTATCACGATAAAACTTTTATTAAAGGTACAAATAACGGTTTAACACAAATTTACACAAGAGAAGATGCACCCGAATTTTATTTACAATTTTCAATTGAATCAAATGATTTTATGTTAATGGTTTCGGGTCCACAATATACAAGATACCAATATGATATAAATGAAACAATTGAAAGTGATATTGCTTATTTAAATGCAAATGCTCATAATTTTGTTCCTAATTATTCAATTGTGTTTTCAGAACCGGAACCCGAAAGTTTTTCCGGTGATGTAACTTTTATTTCAAAACCTTATTTTAAAAGAGGTAAATAAATGGGCAGCATTATTCAAGATAGTGTTAATTCTTCAAATGTCGCAAAAGCAATTGGAGCGGCAATTTTAGAATATAAAGAAAAATATAAATCAAAATATGCTTTCTTAG
>DYOF01000146.1 GCA_020720665.1 Acetofilamentum sp.
TTAAAAATGAACAGTAAAGATACTGTGTTTTTATATAAAATAATACCTATTTTTATTAAAATTGTAGTAATAGTAAAGAAACCCAAAATAAGAATATTAATAAACGTATTAAAATCAGCAGGTTAAAAAACTGTCATAAATGAATATGCGCAGTTATGAAAACTACGCATATATTTTTATTAATTACCTTAGTGAGCGGCGTTTCGACTATTGACTTGTTTCTTTGCACAGCGGTTTGGTAAAACCTCGTTTACTCAGTTGTTTCATATGTTTCAACCGGATCGCATGTACAAAACAAATTTCTGTCGCCGTATGCATCATCGATGCGGCTTACCGGAATTTGAAATTTATTTTCGCGAATATGATTTAAGGGAAATGCCGCTTTTGTCCTTGAATACGGGTGTTCCCACTCGTCTGATAATAATTCTTTTTCGCTGTGAGGAGCGTTTTTTAAAACATTATCAATTTTATTGTAGGTTTCGTTTTTAATTTCTTGAATTTCATTATAAATTGAAATCATTGATTCAATGAATTTATCCAATTCCTGTTTTGACTCACTTTCTGTGGGTTCAACCATTAATGTGCCGTGAACGGGAAATGATAGTGTGGGTGCATGAAACCCGTAATCCATAAGGCGTTTTGCAATATCGGCTTCTGTAATATCGGCTTCTTGTTTGAAATTTCGGCATTCTAAAATCATTTCGTGTGCAACAAAACCTTTCGTACCGGTATATAAAATACTGAAATATTTTTTTAACGAAACAGCTAAATAATTAGCATTTAAAATTGCATTTTGAGTGGATTTTAATAAACCCTCGCCCCCCAACATTTTTAAATAACCGTGTGTAATAGGTAAAATTAAAGCACTTCCCCATGGTGCAGCTGAAACGGCTTTTATAGCTTTTTTTCCGCCGGTTTTTACAATCGGATGTCCGGGTAAGAAATCGGCTAAGTGTTTTGCAACTGCAACGGGACCTACTCCCGGACCTCCGCCGCCGTGTGGAATTGCAAATGTTTTATGCAAATTCAAATGGCAAACATCTGCTCCGATGGTTGCAGGATTTGTAATTCCTACTTGTGCATTCATATTTGCCCCGTCCATATAAACTTGCCCACCGAATTGGTGAACAATTTCGCACATTTTTACAACATCCGTTTCAAAAACACCGTGAGTTGAAGGGTAGGTTATCATCATTGCCGATAAACGGTCTTTATTTTTTTCGGCTTTTAAAGCTAAATCCGTTACATCAATATTTCCTTTATCATCACAATTTATAATAACAACATCCATTCCTGCCATAACGGCGCTTGCCGGGTTCGTACCGTGTGCGGATGAAGGAATTAATACGATGTTACGATGCGATTGTCCGATACTTTTTTGATATTCTCTGATTACCATTAAACCGGTATATTCTCCGGCAGCTCCTGAGTTTGGTTGAAAACTTATATCATTAAAACCGGTTACGGCTAAGAGGTCGTGTTTTAATTCATCAAAGAGTTGATAATACCCTTTTGCTTGATTTTTTGGAACAAACGGATGCATTTCACCTAATAACGGACTGCTTAACGGCATCATCAGTGTTGCAGGGTTTAATTTCATTGTACATGAACCTAATGAAATCATTGAATGAGTCAGGGATATATCTTTTCTTTCTAATTTTTTGATATATCTCATCAGCTCGGTTTCGGTTCGGTAGAGTTTAAAAACGTCTTGTTTAAGAAAATCAGAAGTTCTATTATATTTTGATTCTAAACTGTTTTTTAATGTAATTTGCTTTATATTATTAATTTCACGTCCGTTCGCTAATGAGAATATTTTTAAAATATTGTTTAAATCAATTAATGAAGTTGTTTCGTTGATACTTATTCCGATTTTTTGGTTTTTAAAATATCTGAAATTAATTCGTTTTTTTATTGCAATATTTGAAAGTTCTTGTAATGAAACGGTATCTGGAATTGAAATTAATAATGTATCGAAGAAATTTTTGTTTTCTTGTTTATAGCCCAATTCGTTAATTTTCTCAGATAAAATTGTTGCTTTTGCGTGAATTTCAGAAGCAATAGTCAGGATTCCTTCTTTACCGTGGTAAACCGCATACATTCCTGCCATTGTGGCTAAAAGTGCTTGTGCGGTGCAAATATTTGAAGTTGCTTTTTCTCTTTTAATGTGTTGTTCTCTGGTTTGAAGAGCCATCCGTAACGCACGATTTCCGTGTGCATCTTTTGAAATACCGATAATGCGTCCGGGTATTTTACGTTTATTGCTTTCACGTGTTGCAAAATAAGCGGCATGAGGACCTCCGAAACCAATCGGGATGCCGAATCGTTGAGTTGTTCCGAAAACAATATCCGCATCCCATTCAGCCGGCGGAACAAGTATTGCCAAACTAAGCAAATCGGCAGCAACGGCAACCTGAATTTCTTTTTCGTGAGAACGTTTTGTGAATTCTGAAAAATCTGAAATGTTTCCGTCATCTCCGGGATATTGTACAATTGCTCCGAAAATTTTATTGTGAAATTTTAAGGTTTTAAAATCGCCGGTTTCAATAATAATGTTTAAGGGTTCTGCCTTGCCTTCAAGAACTTCCAAAGTTTGAGGAAATATATTTTGATCAACAAATATTACATCGGCATTTTCTTTAACGGCATTGCGGCTTCTTGAATTAAACATCATTATCATGGCTTCTGATGCTGCAGTGGCTTCGTCTAATAAGGATGCATTAGCAATTTCACAACCGGTAAGTTCTGTAATTACAGTTTGGAAATTGAGAAGAGCCTCTAACCGACCTTGTGAAATTTCAGCTTGATACGGAGTGTAGGAAGTGTACCACGAAGGATTTTCAAATATATTTCTGATAATAACCGAAGGGCTGATTGTGTTATAATAACCGGTTCCGATATACGTTTTGTATTGTTTGTTCTTTTTAAGAATTTTAGATAAATAGCTTTGGTACTCGTATTCACTTAATGCTTCACCGATATTTATTTTTTTTTGAAGATGAATATTTTCAGGAATAATATTTTTAATTAAATCCTCAACGGTATTGAAACCGATTTTATTTAACATTTCTTTTCGGTCAGAATCATTTATGCCGATATGTCGGTCAGAAAAAGTATATGTTTGCATATTATATTGCTGATTATTAGTATTTTTATTTTGTTTGAAAATCGGTGTAAAATTAGTTATTTAGATTTTGCTTAAAGCTGATTATTCACAAAAAAAAAGTATTTTTTAAACATATGTTCCGTTTAAAAAAGGATTGTATTTTTTTTCATTTCCGATTGTAGTTTCAGAACCGTGACCGGGATATAAAATAGTATTGTTGTTAAGCGGAAATAATTTTAAACTTATTTGATTAATAAGTGTTTCATAATTGCCTCCGGGTAAGTCTGTTCTGCCGATACTTCCTTTAAATATGACATCACCGCAAACGGCAAAATGTTCATTTTCATTATAAAAAACTAAACTGCCGGCAGTATGTCCGGGTACATGAAGAATATCCAGCTCTGAGTTTCCGAATTTTATTTTATCCGGTTCATTTATATAGTTTTGAATCGGATTAGGCTTATCCATTTTAACACCATAAATTTCAGCAGCATGAACGGCGTTATTTATATTATACTCCTCTTCTTTGTGTGCCTCTGTTTTCAGAGAAAAAGTCTCACTTATAAATTTATTGCCGAATACATGATCTAAATGACAGTGTGTATTGAGCAACTTAACCGGTTTTAATCTGTTTTTTTCAATAAAATCAATTAAAATTTTTTGTTCTTGTTTTGTATTACAAGCCGGATCGATAATTACACATTCACCGGTAGAATCATAAACGATATAAGTATTAACTTCAAAAACGGAGAAAACCTGTTTTATGATGTTCATTTTTGAAAAATTTTCTCAAAGTTAAAAATATTTGTTTATTTTGAAATTTTGACGGAAAAGAGGCAGATAAAATGAAACTTGCATAAAATTAAGATGTTTCAAAAAATTACATTGTTGTTTCGACCGGTTTAACTAAATAATTAGCAATTGGAAAACTAATCAGTTAAATATTAAACTGTTATAAATTAATAGGATATGAATAAAGATTCAAAAATATATATAGCCGGAGCTAAGGGACTCGTAGGAAGTGCAATTGTAAGGAATTTAAAATTAAAAGGGTATAATAACTTAGTGTTTACCCCGCACGCTGAATTTGACTTAACCGACCAACAAACGGTTAAAAATTTCTTTAAAAATGAAAAACCGGATATTGTGTTCTTAGCTGCTGCAAAGGTCGGCGGAATTGTTGCGAATAATACTTATCGTGCGGAGTTTATTTATGAAAATTTGCAAATTCAAAATAACATCATTCATCAAGCATTTTTAAATCGAACAGAAAAACTGATTTTTTTAGGAAGTTCATGTATCTATCCTAAAAACAGCCCACAACCGATGTCTGAAAATTATTTATTGTCATCGGAGTTGGAATATACTAATGAACCTTATGCAATTGCAAAAATTGCGGGTATTAAAATGATTGAAAGTTATAATTTGCAATACGGAACGGATTATTTATCGGTAATGCCGACAAATTTATTCGGTTTTAATGATAATTTTGATTTAGAAAAATCACATGTGTTGCCGGCATTAATCAGAAAAATGCATTTAGGAAAAGCACTATTTGAAAATGATTTTGATTTCGTAAGAAAGGACTTAAATCGTTTACCGATTGAAAACATAAACGGAAATTCCTCAAAGGATGACATCACAGAACTGTTGAAAAAATACGGAATATCATCAGACTCGGTAACACTTTGGGGAAGCGGGAAGCCCAAACGCGAGTTTTTACATGCGGATGATTTGGCAGATGCCTGTGTGTTTTTAGCTGAGCGTATTAAGTTCTCTGATATTTTAAAAACCGCTTACGGAATTTCCGACCCTCATTTCCCGATAACGGATACGGAAGTCAGAAACACGCATATAAATATCGGCACAGGAAAAGATATATCAATTTATGATTTGGCAAATTTGATAAAGAATAAAATTGTAAATTACAAAGGAGATATTATTTGGGATAATTCAAAACCCGACGGAACCTATCAAAAGTTATTGAATGTGAGCAAATTAAATGGTTTCGGTTGGAAAGAAAAAATTGATTTCAAAAAAGGAATTGAAAATGTATATAAGGCGTATATAAAATAATGTTTAAAAAACGGCTCTGATATTCAAGCCTCCTGAATGTATAGTTTTATTTTCTTCTGATTTACGTCCGTTATAATTTAGTTCTATTTGTAAGTATTCAGAGATTTTTTTCTGCCGTAAAACTGACCAAATATAGTTACTTCCGGGTTTCAAACCTTCTAAAATTTCATAAGAAATTGATGAGTTTTCATTTCCTTTGAAATCCATATTTACATAATCAAATTTGAAATTTATTATACCCTTCCTGAGTTTCGCAATTTCAAAAAAGGCTCAGAATCCCTTGGTTTATAAGGAGT
>DYOF01000147.1 GCA_020720665.1 Acetofilamentum sp.
CAGTTGTGTTATTAAATATACCTTTAAAAGTTTCTTCACTATTTCTTAATGACTCTTCTGCCGACTTGCGGTCGGTAACATCTCTGTAATTTATAATTATACCCTTTACAATCGGCGAGTGCAACATATTTTTTGCCGTTCCTTCACAGTATTTTATTGAGCCGTTTTTGTGATATGCTCTGAAACTGATTTTTTCGGTTATACCGGGTTTTTTAATTCCGGCTTCCATTACTTGCATTAATTTATTGCGGTCGTCGGGGTGTATGAGTTCAAAAGCATTTTTTTCGATTCTTTCTTCCGGAGTGTAACCAAGTATTTTTGCATAAGTATCACTTTGAAAAATATTATTGCTCTGAATGTCAATAACCGCAAAAGCATCGGTATTATTTTTCAATAATTCTTTGAAATAATCTTCGCTTTTTGTTTCGGATAATTTTTCGCGAAGTTCTTTTACTTCATTTTCTAATTCTTGGTATGTGGGTTTTGTTTTCATAGTTTGCTTCTTTTTGCATTGGCTATAACAAGTTAGGCTAAAAATTTGGCAGGTAAACTTGACCCACTTTCCTGTCAAACCACTTGTTATGCTTTTACAAATATACATTTTAATTTTTAACCACAAATATTGCCGGATTATTTTTAGGCTATGTCGGCTTTTCGCTTGTTATTATAATGTGGCATCAGTAACTTTAATTCAGCTACAGTTTAATGACAAAAGAAGAATTATTAAACAGTGATTTTTTAAAGTAATTTATGACTATATTTACGGACAGAATTAATCCATAAAAAAAGCCGATTAAAAAATCAACTTTACACACTTTTTAGGACAGTGTCGCTAAAAAAATTTCTAATTAATTAATATTCTGCATATTGAATGCTTATCATTATTGATGATACTTGTATCTCTCTGCACATAGGAACACCTTCTTTGAACTATACTTAATAAAGGTATTTTGTTAGTCTTGCTCCTTTGTGTGAAAAATAGTTTTACCCGGGTGTTTCTTTTGAATAAAAGATTTGTTATATCAAAGTATTTAATAATCAGATTTAAAAATAAATTAGTTTATAGATAAAAAAGGCTTACTTTTGCGGTCTTATCATAAAATTAATTCATGCAAACATTTGAAGAATCGGGTATTAACCCGCTTATTATCAAAGCCATAAAAGAACTTGGCTTTGAAAAACCGACACCCATACAAGAACTGACTATACCCTATTTACTCGATATAAAAAAAGATTTAGTCGCATTAGCCCAAACCGGAACCGGAAAAACGGCTGCATTCGGCTTACCGATTTTAAATCAAATCAACACCGAATCCGGAAAAACGCAAGTGCTTATTTTATCACCCACTCGCGAATTATGCGTACAAATCAGCAATGATATTAAAAACTATTCAAAATATTTGAATAACATACGTATCGCAACCTTATACGGAGGAGCCGGAATTGATAAACAAATACGCGAATTAGACAGCGGTTGCCAAATAACTGTCGGAACTCCCGGACGTGTTTTAGATTTAATTAACCGAAAAAAACTAAAGCTGCAAAACATTCAATATGTTGTACTTGATGAAGCCGATGAAATGCTGGACATGGGATTTAAAGATGATTTAGATGCCATACTTGCAGCAACACCCGAAGAAAAACAAAGTTTATTATTTTCAGCAACAATGCCTCCCGACATTGCTAAAATTGCAGAAAAATATATGAAAAATGCCGATGAAATTACTGTCGGCGAAAAAAATATCAGTGCTGAAAATGTTAAACATCATTTTTACTTAACCAAAGCTCGCGACCGTTTTTCGGCTTTGCAACGAATAATCGATGCACATCCTGCCATATACGGAATTATTTTTTGCAGAACTCGCCGAGATACTGCCGAAATAGCCGATAAATTAATTGAAAACGGCTATAATGCCGAAGCCTTGCACGGAGATTTATCTCAGGCACAAAGAGATTATGTAATGAATCGTTTTCGTATAAAACACATGCAATTGCTCGTTGCAACCGATGTAGCGGCTCGCGGATTGGATGTTGAAAATTTAACACACGTCATACATTACAACATTCCGGAAGACCCTAAAATATACATCCATCGAAGCGGCAGGACAGGAAGAGCAGGAAAAAAAGGAACCTCAATAACTTTATTGCATTCAAAAGAAATGTTTCGATTGAGAGATATCGAAAAGCAAATCGGAAAAAAATTAAATCGGAAAATGATTCCAGAAGGGAAAGAAATTTGCGAACGACAGTTATTTCATTTAATTGATAAAGTTGAAAAAATTGAAGTAGATAAAGACCTTATTGAACCGTATATGGATGTTATCTATAAAAAACTCAGTTGGCTGAGCAGAGAAGAGTTAGTCAATCATTTTGTATCTGTTGAATTCAATCGTTTTCTGTCTTATTATAAAAATGCTCCGGATTTAAATATCAGTGAAAATGAACGTGAACGTGATTCCGGCGATAAAAATAAAAAACCAAAACAAAGAAAGGCAAACGAAGAGTTTTCAAGATTTTTCATTAATATCGGTTCAAAGAAAAAACTTTCTCCTACAAAATTAATGGGCATTATTAACGAACAAACCCGTACACGAGATATTCAAATAGGAAGAATTGATATTATGGACAGTTTTTCATTCTTTGAAGTTGATACTCAATACGAAAATGAAATTTTATCGGCATTTGTCGATTATAAATATAAAGGAATGAATGTTTCGGTTGAGATATCAAAAGAGAAAAAAAATGATACTTCAAAACCCTTTAAAAAGAAAAACTTTTCAAAAACGAAACCGGATAAAAGACATAAAAAAAGATAATAACATACCTTTTATTCAATATTGCCTGACAGTCAGAGTGCGAACAGCGAAGCCCTCACCGGACGTAATTGTTTTAATAAAGTGAAGCATTAATTATTATAACATGTTGTTTATTAGCATATTAGCACCCTGACTTGCGTATTTAAAGCAATAATAAATAAACCGATACGTTGAGAATGAATGAATTTAAAACAATTCGGGATAATTGCTTAACTGTTCCTTTTATTTTGAACTCTGACACATAATTCATGTCAGAGTTTTTTTGTTTTTTTTAAATTCTATATTTTTTTTAATTTCGCAGCAAATTATAAAAAGATTATATGTACCCTACAATCAGTGAGTTTTTAAAAGATGTATTCGGAATTAATATTCCTCTCCCGATACAATCCTACGGTTTTTTTGTCGCCATAGCTTTCCTTCTCGGAATATTGGTTTTAGTCAAAGAAATGAAACGCAAAGAACGACAAGGATTATTTAAATCAACAGAAAAAAAAATACTGACAGGTGAGCCGGCAAGAGCAAAAGATTTAATTTTTTCAGGTTTAATAGGTTTTATTATCGGATATAAATTGTTTGATGCCGTTTTCAGATATTCTGAATTTGTAAAAAACCCGGGTGAATTTATTTTATCGGCACAAGGTAATTTTATCGGCGGTATTATTATTGCAGCAATTTCAATCTATCTGACTGTCAGAGAAAAAAATAAGCATAAATTAGATAAACCGGTTTGGCAAAACAAACAAATTTTTCCGCATGAATTAGCCGGACATATTTTATTTATTGCCGGTATTGTAGGTTTGCTGGGAGCCAAAATTTTTCATAATCTTGAAAATTGGGATGATTTAGTTGCCGATCCGTGGGGCTCATTATTAAGTTTTAGCGGATTATCATTTTTAGGCGGCTTATTACTCGCAGGAGCCGCTATTATTTGGTTTGCCGTTAAACGCAATATCAGTGTCATTCATTTAGCTGATGCGGCGGCTGTTGTTATGCCCTTAGGCTACGCAATCGGTCGTATCGGTTGTCAAGTTTCAGGTGACGGTTGCTGGGGCGTTTATAACGAAGCTTTTGCCGCCCCGGGAACTATACCCGCCGCAGCAATCCAATTAGGACATGTTGCCTCATTTGCACCGCCGGAATGGTTAAGTTTCCTCCCGGATTGGATGTTTGCATACAATTATCCGCATAACATAAATAATGAAGGAATTGAAATAGCTAATTGTGCAACCGGCGGCATATGGGAACATTGCCATGTTTTGCCGGCTCCCGTATTCCCTACTCCATTCTATGAAACCACTTTGATGTTGATAGTATTTTTTGTGCTTTACGGTATTCGTAAAAGAATAAAAACTCCCGGTTTATTATTTACTCTCTATTTTATTCTTGCAGGAATTGAACGTTTCTTTATTGAAAAAATAAGAGTTAATAATGTTTATAAAATAGGAAACATTGAAATTACTCAAGCCGAATTAATTTCATTAATCATGATTTTAGTCGGAATCGCAGCCCTAATTTTCCTCTTAAAAAATAAAGAGAAAATGATAAATAAATTCGGCGATTCATCAAAAGCAGAAACAAATGTACACGTTTAAAAGTATTTTTTTTCGATTATTTACCTGTGTTTTTTTATTTATTTAAAATTTAATTGTTCTGATAATTATGTTAATTTCATTTTCTCTTGTAGCATTAGGTTTTGTTTTGTTAATTTTTGGGGCGACTTGGCTGGTTGACGGTGCTTCGGCTTTAGCTAAAAAACTTAAAATTTCAGATTTAGCAATCGGATTAACAATTGTTGCATTCGGAACTTCGGCTCCTGAATTGGTTGTAAATATCATTGCATCGGCAGACGGCTATTCCGATATTATACTCGGAAATATAATCGGAAGTAATAATTTTAATCTTTTTATTATTCTCGGTTTGTCAGGTTTAATTTTACCGATTACGGTAAAGTCATCGACAGCATGGCGTGAAATTCCTATTTCTTTGATTGTTGCACTCATTTTATTGGTTTTTGCTAATGATTTTTTTATGTCTGAACACCCGGTAATTAATCGAATTGAAGGTGTTGTTATGCTGATTTTATTTTTCTTGTTCTTATTTTATGTCTTTACACAAATGAAACAAGATGTTATTGAAATTTCTGAACCGGCTTTTAAATCAAATTATAAAATTTGGGGATTAATTATTTTCGGACTTGCCGGTTTAATTATCGGCGGACAATTAGTTGTTGATAACAGTATAAAAATTGCAACTTTGCTTGGAGTCAGCGAAAAAATAATCGGTTTAACAATTATTGCAGCCGGAACATCTCTGCCTGAATTAGTTACTTCAGTAGTTGCAGCTTTCAAAAAAAATAGTGATATAGCTATCGGAAATATCATCGGTTCAAATATTTTTAATATTCTGTTAATTTTATCAATAAGCAGTTTAATAAAACCGATTAGTTTTAACATAAATTTTAATACAGATATTCTGATTCTGATTGGCGGTACTGTTTTTTTATTAGGCTCTATGATTACCGGAAAAAGAAAAAAATTAGACCGTTGGGAAGCCGGTATTTTATTTAGCTTTTTTATAACTTATACCGTTTATTTAGTAGGAAAGGAAATTTAAGTGCTATTTTATGGAATAAAAACCTTTTCAAAAGTTTGGAA
>DYOF01000232.1 GCA_020720665.1 Acetofilamentum sp.
TAATTATAAATTTTTAGACACATGAAAATTAAATTGGTATTTTTATGTTTAATTTTTTTCAGCAAGCTGTTTGGGCAAGATGAAAAAATAAAATTAGTTTCTGTGGATAACTCTAACTTTCCTATTATTGAAGTAATTATAAAGGCAGAAAAGAATATTCGTACAGAAAAAATATCTGTGTTTGAGAATAAATTGCCGGTTGATTTTACCATTGATACGATAAAAGAGGAGTCGCGAATTGATGACAGGTCAATATTATTTGTTTTAGATATAAATTTAGGAAATGAGATAGAGAAAGAGCTGATTAAAAACATTTTTAATTTAAGAGAAAATGACTTTATTAATATAGGGTATATTTTAAAAACAGACCCCGACAGAAATATAATTCATTTTTTAAGCCCGGATTTCAGTAATAATCATATCTATTTTATTAATTATCTTGAATCTGATTTAATAAAAGATTTTGACTATAATTTGAATAAACGCAACGAAAAAAAAGCTTTAAACTTTTTTGATAAAATGATTTCGGGAAAAAATGAAAAAAGCAATTTCGGAGTAATTGTACTCAGCAAAAATTTAGAGGTAAAACCCGAACCGATTTCCGGAGTTTTAACAGAGACAGTAGGTCCTGTTTATATTGTTTTAACGGAAGAACCAAGTAAGAAAGCAAAAGAACAAATGGTTAAAATATGTATTCGCTCGGGAGGAATTCTAACCGTATCCCCTGAAAATGATATATCAAAAACCGTTAGTCGATATTTGGACGACATTTCATATCAAACCGGACAAAAAACCTTAAATATACTTAGAATTAGATTTAAAACCGGACAAAAACAAAAAAGGAACTTCTTTAATATATCCTATCAAAAAGAGGTACTTGAAGGAGCATTTAATTATCCGGAGAAAAGGACATTCAGTCGATTGGAAATTGTATTAGGAGGTTTGGCAGTTTTTTTCTTAATGTTAATTCTTATTTTGGTATATAAATCAAAAAAGAAAATAAAGGAAAAACCCTTGCAGGAAATTCAACCCATAGGAAAAAATAAATCAGAAAATCC
>DYOF01000019.1 GCA_020720665.1 Acetofilamentum sp.
TGCATTCCGCACGTTGAAGGTGTTTGCGCCATCAAACTTTTATTAAAAGGCTTGCGGGTTTAAGGTAAGATTATTTTTTGTTCAACAATTTCTAAAATCTCCTTTTCAGCAGCTATTGTTTTTTCAAAAATATCATTTCCTTTTTTGAGCATTTTTTCTGCAAAAATTTTATCATCTAACCCGCTCATATTTATTTTAACATTCATAAAAGCACCGTGAACAGCTGCTTTTGCTGCTAAAGTTCCTACACCGGCATCGCTGACTGATGCTTTTAAACCGATTTCTGCCATTGCTTTCAAAATTTCCATTGATCCGTGTGCTAATTCCATTATTTTAAAAGGAACTTCAATAGCATATTTGGTTGCTTCTTGCACGGCTCGGTTTCTGACTTCTTTCTCTTCGTCATTATTTTTAGGCAATTTAAATGCTTCCATTATTTTATTAAACGCTTGTGTATCTTCGTCAACCATATTAAGCAATGCCTTATAATAATGTGCCCCTTTATCAGCCCAATCTGAATAGAGCTCCCATTTATCGTCCCAAGCTCTTTTATGTGATGATAAATTTGCAACCATTGTTCCTAATGCAGCACCCAATGCACCCATGTATGCAGCAATTGAACCGCCTCCGGGAGCAGGAGCTTCTGAGCCGGTTAAGTCGGCAAATTCATTCAATTTCAGGTTAATTAACGGTTTGTTCTGTTTGTTTTCTAATACATATTCAATGATTCGTTCTTCGGGTATGAAAGGTTTCAGTTCATCTAATCCTAATGATTTTACGGCAATTTTTATAATTTCGGCATCCGAAATTCCGGTTGAACGATTTTGCATTTTTAAATAAAATTTACCGGCATCCAAAACTGATTGAAGAGGTATTAAACCTACTAATTCAGAGCCGCTTACACGAATGCCTCTGCTCTCGGCACTTTTTTTAACTTCTTCGTAAGCTGTATGTACCGGCGTTACGGTAATATCGGTTAAATTCATTGAAATTTGTGCAATTCCGTATTCTTCTATAAACCAACCGATGGCTTTTACTTTTTTTAAGGTTCCGGGAATACGTACTTGATTTCCGTTTTCATCAATTATCGGTTTTCCGTTAATTTTATTTCCTTCTGTTTTTACACGGCCGTTTTCTCTGACATCAAACGCAATTGAATTTGCTTTCCTGACAGAAGTTGTATTTAAATTGACATTATAGGCTACTAAGAAATTACGAGCACTTACAGCTGTTGCACCGCTTTTAGCTACCTTAGCGGTAAATTGAGCAGGACCGAAATCGGGTTTCCAATCGGGGTCAATTAGTTTTTTCGGAAGTCCTTCATATTCTCCGGCTCGGCAATTAGCTAAATTTTTTCGTTTTTCTTCAGTTGCCGCAAATTCATAACAATAAACCGGAATTTCCAATTCGTTTCCTATACGTTCAGCTAATTTCTGAGCAAATTTCACGGTTTCTTCCATACTTATATTTGAAATCGGAATTAACGGGCACACATCGGCGGCACCAAAACGCGGATGTTCTCCGTGGTGTTTACTCATATCAATAACTTCAGAGGCTTTTTTAACAGCTAAAAATGCCGCTTCAATAACTTCACTCGGAGTTCCGACAAATGTAACGACTGTTCTGTTGGTTGCTTTTCCGGGGTCAACATCAAGCAATTTAATGCCTTCAACGGATTCTATAACATCCGTAATTTGTTTAATAACAGTCATATCACGTCCTTCGCTGAAATTAGGGACACATTCAATTAATTGTTTCATCTGTCTAAAAATTTATAAATAATTAATAATCTGAAAATTGATTGTTAGTTAATATTTATTGAAATTAAGAATTGGATTTTTGAAAAAACAAAAAGTCAAAAATATAATATTAAAATAAACCTGAAAAAGATTTTAATGAATCACTTTTCCGTTTAAAATAATCGTATCAATTAAATTACTTCCGTAGGCGTATGCCATATATTCAATTGAAGGTATAGGTTTGGTAATAAAAATATTAGCTTTTTTACCTTTTGCAATACTTCCGGTTATGTTGCTGATACCCATTGCGTATGCAGTATTTATTGTTACGGCATTAATAACTTCTTCGGCAGTCATTTTATAATTTACGCTTGCAAATGACATCATTAATTTCATATTACCGGTAGGTGATGAACCCGGATTAAAATCGGAGGCTACTGCAATCGGTAATCCGGCATCTATCATTTTTCGTGCAGGAGAGTAGGGCATATTCAAAAAAAATGCGGCACCGGGTAAAATTGTCGGCATGGTTTCGGAATCTTTTAAGGCTTTAATTTCCTCATCTCCGACATATTCTAAGTGGTCAACGGAGAGCGCATTGTGCTTAACACCTATTTGTATTCCTCCTGAATAGTCTAATTCGTTTGCATGAATTTTTGCTTGTAAACCGTATTTTGTTCCGGCATTAAGAATTTTATCAGTTTCTTCAATTGTAAAAAATCCTTTATCACAAAAAACATCAATATAATCGGCTAATTTTTCTTCGTTTGCTTTCGGTAAGATTTCATTTATCACATAATCAACATATTGCGATTGTTTCCCCTTGAATTTTTCAGGAACGGCGTGTGCTCCCAGAAATGTAGATTTTATGATTAAAGGTGTCGTTTCTTTTAATCGTTTTATGACTCGGAGCATTTTTAATTCACCTTCAAGTGACAGTCCGTAACCGCTTTTAATTTCAACCGCTCCGGTTCCTTGAGAAATGATTTCGTTAATTCTTTTTAAGGATTGTTCATAGAGCTCATTTTCTGAGATTTCGTTTAATAATTTTGCCGAGTTTAAAATACCGCCGCCTTTTTTAGCAATTTCTTCATAGGATAAACCCTTTATTTTATCATTGTATTCTATTTCCCTACTGCCGGCATATACCAAATGTGTGTGCGAATCACAAAATGACGGAAAAACCATTTTATTTTTTGCTTCAATACATTTATAGTTACCTTCAATTTCGGGCAAGTGTTTCATTTCTCCGAAATCTTCAATAATATCATCTTTTAAAATTAAGTATGCATTATCAATACTGTTAATGGTTGACATTTCTTTTCCGCAAACTTTCAATTTTGGTTTATCTTCGGTTTGTACCAATTTTTTTATATTTTTTATTAAAATTCTCATATTTCGGTAATTCTTTTTCTTTAAAATAAATAAAATTTCTTTTTTTGTATGAAAGTAAACATATTCCTAAAAAGATGTTCAAAAATAAGAAAATACCACATACCTACGTCATTATTTTTTATATTATTTTGACAGCAGCAGTTTTAACATGGATTATTCCGGGAGGACATTATGTTAAAGAAATTGTAAATGAAAACGGTACCGAAAAAGAGCAAGTTGTATATGAAACTGTTAAAATAAACGGACAAGAGGTTTTACAACCGAAATTTGAATATATTGAAAATAATGCTCAAACTTGGCAAATTTTTGCTGCTTTGTTTAACGGGTTTGAAAAACAAGCCGGCATTATTGTTTTTATATTAATGGTCGGCGGTGCTTTTTGGATTATGAATCAGAGTAAAGCCATTGATGTAGGTATTTTTGCTTTTTTGCATTACACTAAACGTTTGGAAAAAATTAAATTTTTAAAATATATAGGTGTGCAAAATATTATAATTACGCTGATAATGCTTATGTTCAGTGTTTTCGGAGCTGTTTTCGGGATGAGTGAAGAAACGATTGCTTTTATTGTTATTTTGGTTCCTCTTGCCATTTCAATGGGATATGATTCAATTACGGGTGTTTCAATGGTTTTTGTGGCTGCCGGATTGGGATTTGCCGGAGCTGTTTTAAATCCTTTTACCATAGGTATTGCACAAGGAATTGCTAAATTGCCTCTGTTTTCAGGAATTGAATATCGAATTTTTTCTTGGATAGTGATTAATGTTATCGGAATTGTTTTTATTTTACGTTATGCAAACAAAGTAAAAAAGAATCCTCTCAAATCTTTAGTTTATGAAACCGATAAATATTGGCGAGATAAATCCGGTGATGAAAGCGAAGTTATTGAATATTATACTCCGAAACGAGCTTGGTTTGTTTATGCTTTTATATTGTCGGGATTAATTTTATTCTCATTTGATTTTAGTCTTGTACAATTTTCAGATTTAAGTTCATTAAAAAATATCAAATTTACATTAACTGAATTATCCATCGGGCAAAGTAAAATCCACGCCCGAATTGTTCCTGTTTCAACACTTTTATTTGCTTTAACCGGTTTATTTTCCTTAAAAAAATCGGTTCATTTTTTCATTTTAAATTTATTGGCTTTTACTATTTTATTTTTAATTGTAGGAGTTATGGGCTACGGATGGTATATTATGGAAATTGCAAGTTTATTTTTAGCGATGGGCTTGCTCACCGGAATTGCAATGAAATACAATCCGAATGAAATTACGAAACATTTTCTTGACGGTGCAAAAGATATCATGTCGGCAGCAATAGTTGTAGGATTAGCCGGAGGAATCGTTATTATTTTGCAAGAGGGGAAAATTATTGACACAATTTTACATAGTATGGCAGAAGGAATGAAAGGGTTTGGTAAAACAATTTCGATAGGAATTATGTATGTTATTCAAACGATTATAAATATTATTATCCCGTCGGGTTCGGCAAAAGCTGCGATAACAATGCCGATTATGGCTCCGTTTTCAGATTATATAAATATATCAAGGCAAGCAACGGTTATGGCTTTTCAATTCGGTGACGGGTTTACAAATATGATAACACCGACTTCAGGCGTATTAATCGGTGTGCTGGGTGTAGCCAAAATACCATATGATAAATGGGTGAAATGGATAACACCTTTTATGATTATTTTAATAATTATAGGATTTTTACTATTAATTCCGACAGTTACAATGCAGCTTAACGGATTTTAGTTTCATATAAAAATCCGGAAAAATATAGAAATTCTCAAAATTTTTCCGGATTATAAATTTGAAATGATTTTTTAGGGAACTTCAACCCGATTTAAGATACCTGTAATAATATCTTCCGAACTTATATTCTCGGCTTCGGCTTCATAGCTTAATCCGATTCGGTGTCGCATTACATCTTTGCAAACAGCTCTGACATCTTCCGGAAAAACTGCTCCGCGATGTTGTATAAACGCATAGGCTTTTGCTGCAAGAGCTAAATTGATTCCGGCTCGAGGAGAAGCTCCGAATGAAATTAAATTTTTATATTCATTTAAATCGTATTTTTCAGGGTATCGTGATGCAAAAACAATATCTACAATGTATTGTTCAATTTTTTCATCCAAATAAATTTCCTTTACTAAATCTCTTGCTCGCAATATATCATGTGTTGATAATAAGGTATTAATTTTTGGAAATTCTTTTGCAATATTTTGTCGTATAATGAGTTGTTCTTCTTCTTTTTTAGGATAATCAATAATTACTTTCAGCATAAATCGGTCAACTTGGGCTTCGGGCAGAGGGTAGGTGCCTTCTTGTTCAATAGGGTTTTGAGTAGCTAATACCAAAAACGGTTCTTCCAATTTGTAAGTATTTTCACCGATTGTAATTTGTTTTTCTTGCATGGCTTCTAAAAGTGCACTTTGTACTTTTGCAGGCGAGCGATTGATTTCATCGGCCAGCACAAAATTTGCAAAAACGGGACCTTTTTTAGTAATGAATTCTTCTGTTTTATGGCTATAAATCATTGTTCCGATTAAATCGGCAGGTAATAAATCAGGTGTAAATTGAATTCTGCTGAATTTTGCATTAATAATTTTTGATAATGATGTTATTGCGAGTGTTTTTGCTAAACCCGGAACTCCTTCCAGTAAAATGTGCCCGTTAGTTAATAAACCTATTAACAGGCTGTTAACCATATGTTTTTGTCCGACAATTACTCGGCTCATTTCGCCTGAAATTGTATCAATAAAACTGCTTTCAAGTTTTATTCTTTCATTTAGTTCTTTAATATCAACCATTTTATTTTATTTAATTTGTTACAAAATTATTAAAGCTTTAGTATTTCAAAAAAGATAATAAAAATATTTATAATTATTTTTAATTTAGTATTTTTTCAATTCTTCGGAACTTAAAATTCCTTTAGGCGTTATAAATGCGCTTATATATTTTGAAGGGGTAACATCAAATGCCGGATTATATGCCTTCGAACCGGGTGATGCAATTCTTATGTTATGAATTTTTCCGGTGATGTCTGCACCCGAAATTGTTAAAATTTCGTTTTCATCTCTAATTTCAATCGGAATGTTTTTACCTGTTTCAATAGTTTTATCAAAAGTTGAAAACGGAGCCGCAATATAAAACGGAATGTTAAATTCTTTTGCTAAAACAGCTTTTTCTAATGTACCTATTTTATTTGCAGTGTCGCCGTTTTTTGCAATTCGGTCGGCACCGGTAATTATCAAATCAATTTTTCCGTCAGCCATTAACATACCGGCTGCATTATCGGCAATAATAACATGAGGAACACCGAATTTGTTTAATTCCCATGCGGTTAATTTTGCCCCTTGGTTTCTCGGACGAGTTTCATCAACATACACAAAGATTTGTTTTCCGCTGTTGTGGGCATGAATTATAGGCGCAAGAGCAGAACCGTAATCAACAAGAGCTAAAGTACCTGCATTGCAATGGGTTAATATGCGAGAACCCGTTTTAATGAGTTCATTACCGTGAATTCCGATTAATCTTCCGGCTTCGGCGGTTTCGTCGGCAATTAATTGTGCTTCGGCTTCGGCTTCATCATTTGAACTTAAGGCTTTATTATAAACTCGTTCAACGGCTGCAAATAAATCATGTGCGGTTGGGCGTGTTTGTTCAATTATTTTTTTTGCATTATTCAGAAAGTTTAATCGGTTATAATTCGGAGCCTCAAAACTTGCCTGCATCATTGCAAATCCGGCAGCAGCACCGATTGAACCGGCACCTCGAATTAACATATTTTTAATTGCGAAGCATGTGTTTTGATATGTTGATGATTTATATAGTTCCTCTTTAAAGGGTAATTTGGTTTGGTCGAGTATATAGACTATTTTGTTTTGGAAAAAAATACTTCTGTTATTTTTTAAGTTTGTCATTATGCGTTTTATCTAAAAATATTTCTTCAAGAGTATTTCTTAAAGTAGTTGCTGAGATTTCTTTTTCATAACTTGAATTTCTGAATAAAGACATTTTTCCTGTTTCTTCTGAAATTACAATAACAACGGCATCGGTTTGTTCAGAAAGTCCCATAGCGGCTCGGTGTCGTAAACCAAATTCTTTTATATCCATGGGAGTGTCGGATACGGGTAAAATACAACCTGCGGCTAAAATTTTGTTTTGTTTAATTAAAATCGCACCGTCATGTAAGGGGCTGTTTTTGAAAAATATGTTTTCAATTAATTGCGAACTTGTTTCAGCATTTATTTTTACACCGGTTTCAATAATTGATAATAATTCGGATTCGGTTGAAATTGCAATAAGAGCACCTGTTTTTTGTTTTGATAAACTCATACAGGCTTTAACAATTGACCAAACTTTAACATCGGGAGCATTTGATTTACTGAACGGTAAGATATTTTTAAAGGTAATTTCAATTTTTGATAAATATCTATTGGTTATCAGCATAAAGAATTTTCGAACTTCTTGTTGAAAAACAATTAATAATGCAATTACTCCTACACCCATAACATTTCCCAGAATTGAACTGATTAAACGCATTTCTAATGCTTGAACTAACAACCATATTAAATATAAAAATGCAATACTTATGAATATTTTAATAGCCGTAGTTCCTTTAATAAGAAAATAAATTTGATACAGCAGGAATGCAACTAAAAAAATATCAATTAAATCCGTTATGCGAATGTCTATAAAGTCAATGATTTCTATTGTTTAAATTAACGACTAAAAGTATATATAAAATGTGTTTAATAAAAATCAAACGGAGTTCATTTTGTTAAATACATTAATAATTTGTTTAGTTTCTTTAATATCATGAACTCTTAGTATTGAAGCTCCTTTTTCAAGAGCGGTCATTTGCAAAGCTAAAGTTGCCGGCAGAACGTCATCCGGAGATTTTTCAAGGAGTTTATAAATCATTGATTTTCTTGATAATCCTACCAGAATAGGGCAGTCGGTAATTTTAAATTTTTCAAGTTCACGCAATATTTTATAATTATGTTCAATTGTTTTTCCGAAACCGAAACCGGGATCGATAATAATGTCATTTAAACCTAATTTTCTGAGTTGAAAGATTTTGTCGGCAAAAAATTTAATAATTTCTTTGATAACATCATCGTATTTGGGATTGTGTTGCATATTTTGGGGATTTCCCTGCATATGCATTATTATATAAGGCACGTTTAATGACGCCATAACTGAAAACATATTTTTATCGGATGTTCCGGCAGAAATATCATTTATTATTGAAACACCGAATTCTGTAACAGATATTTCGGCAATTTCAGACCTGAATGTATCAACCGAAATAATTTGTTGCGGGTAGTTTCTTGAAATATAATCTAATACAGGCAGTAAACGATTCGTTTCTTCCTTTTGACTGATGTGTTTTGCTCCGGGACGTGATGAATAGGCTCCGATATCAATTATTTCGGCACCTTCGGTTATAATTTCTTCAATTCTTTTTTTTACAGAATCATGAGTTGTGTATTTTCCGCCGTCATAGAAAGAATCGGGAGTTAAATTTAATATTCCTGCAATAATCGGTTTGCTTAAATCGATAAGTGTACCTTTGCAATTTATTGTCATAATTATTTTCCTATCAAAATGAACGGTGACCAGAAAAACGGATGGGCGAAGGTTCCTCCTTCTTCAATCATTTTTGTTTTGGCGAGATGAAGAGCATGTGCTTTATTATTTTCATCTTCTAACAGAGTGGTATAAAAATTTACCATTAAGTTTCGTGTAGATTCATCAGAAACCTTCCATAATGAAACGATTGTATTTTTTGAACCCGCATATATCAAAGCTCTTGATAAACCGATAACACCTTCACTTTTGGATATTTTTCCGATACCGGTTTCACAGGCAGATAAAACAACCAAATCAGCATCAAGTTCTAAATTGTAAATTTCTCCGGAGAATAAAACGCCGTCATTTTCCGAATCTGTCGGAAAAAATAAAATACCTGAAAGTTTAGGTTCATAGGTATCTACAATTCCGTGAGTGGCTATGTGAATGTATTTATAGTCTTTCAAATTTTGTGATTTAAAATTCGTTTCGGTGGCATTTTTTTCAATAATTGATGTGCTTGTTTTTTTATGATTGTTAAAAAGAGTTTCGATTTCTTTAATTTCATTTTTACTTCCGGGAAGTGGTGTTACATTAATTTTGTTGATACTCATTTCTGAAACGTCAGAAAATACAGGTGCAATGCCGAACCAATCGGTTTGATTGTTATTCTTGCTTTTAGAGTTCATTATATTTATTAATAAACCGGCAGAATATGAATAGTTTAGTTCGTATTTTTTTATCAAAAACGGATATGATTTGTAATCTGTAACATCGCCGTTAAAGGGGTCGGTAATAAGTGCTTCAAACGGAATAAGAGCGATTAAACCATCAGGAATAATTGTAAGTTTTTGTATTTTTTCAGAGATGTTATCGGGGAAAAACAAATTATAAAATTCATTGGCTTGTTTTAAATATAATTCAAAATCAGATTTGTAACCGGAAGTAATATATGTGTTAAAGGATTTTACTTTTTCATCAAAATCGGAGGGTTTTTGAGTTGAAGTTACTTTAATTTCATTATTTGTTAATGTAAATATTATAATGTCATCTTCCCCGATAAAATAACTTCTGACAGCAGAATTTTGGTCTAATGAATTTTGAATTTGTGCGATTTTAAATTCGGTATCTTTATATTTTGAATTAAAATACTTCGGATAATTTTTTTCAATTTCAGAATTAAATGAACGCAGTTCTTCATTGAGATTAAACAGATGTTGCCTTAAAATTTCAGCATTTTTTTCTTCTGAACTCTCAGCTAAGGTTTTTTCAATTTCAGATATTTCGGATTTTAAATCGTGCTCTTTTTGTAAAATTTCGGGGGGTAATTTTGAAAATTCTTTAACGTTTGATGAAGAAACAGCTTGTGATAAAATAATTGCTTTGTTTTTTTCGGCAAAATAGAACATTTGTTCTAAAAATGATTGTTTCTTTTTCTCAGAATCAGCAATTTCTGCCAATTGGAAGAAAACGGTAATAATAGATTCATAAATTATTTTTGTTTGATTACCGAGGTTTATTTTATCTTCTTCTTTTAGAGATTGTTTCCTTGCAATTGCAATAACTGAGTCGCATAAAATATAAGTTTCACCTGCAAATTCAAGATAATTTTTAACAGAGTCTTTTAAATAAACAGCTTCTAAAACACCTGCTTTACCTTGAAAAGAATATAATAATTTATTAATGTCTAAATAATTTCGAATAGGCGGGTTCGTCATGTAATCCTCTGAAGTAACATTAAAATCCGAAATATTAGCTATAATACTTTTTTGATAATAAATTAATGCGTTTTGAAAATCGGATAATTTTTTATATAAATCGGCAGTGTTTAAATAAATTCTTACGATTCCGGGAAATTTATTTCCGTAATTAGATTCAATTATTTGAATTGCTTTTAAATAGTATTCTAATGCCTTTTCATATTCTTTTCGGTTGTAATAATTTATTCCGATGTTATTGTAATAAACTGCCAATTCCGGATGGTTGTCGCCAAAATTGTGTATTTGAATATTTATTGCATTTTGGTAAAACTTTAAAGAGGATTCATGTTTGTTTTGATATTCCAAAATATACCCTATATTATTACATGTTCCTGCTATATCCGGATGATTTTCGCCAAAGATATCAATTTGAATATCATAAGCATCTTTAAAGAAAATCAGTGCTTTGTCGAAGTTTCCTAACTTATTGTATATTATGCCGATGTCATTCAAATTTTTCTCAACAGAAATATGTTTTAATCCGTAATTTGATTTATAAATATCTAAAGATTTTTGATAATATTCCAATGCTAATTCGTATTGCCCTATTTCTTTATAAATATTTCCTTTGCTGTTGTATAATTTTGCGGTTCTGACGTCATTTTGTCCGTATGCTCCTACGCTGAGTTTCAAAGCATCATCAATAAACTGCATGGCATCTTTGTATTTTGCTTTAGCAATGTAAATATTTGAAATATTGTTGTAAGCAATTGCTAAAATCGGATTGTTATCGCCAAAGATTTCCTCTTTAATATCTAAATCTTTTTGATAATAGTTTAAAGCAAGATCAAGTTTTCCGAGTTCAGAATATGAATTTCCTAAATTAGCAGCCAAATTTGATTGCAAGAATAAGTTAGCTTGCTCAGAAGAATTTAAAAGTTCAAGTGATTTTTCATATACAGAAATTGCCTCTGTGTGTTTTCCTTTTGAGGCTAAAACCATACCTTTTCCGTATAATATATTGGTTAAGAATTTATTGTTTTCGCCGAATTTACTTATTGATAATTCTTCTATTTCTGCAAGTATCGTTTCTGCACTTTCAAATTTATTTCCTTGAATACATATATCAGCTGTTGAAAACCTGCATTGAATATAATTTCCTGTATAATGCTCGTATTTTTTGAATAATAGGGCTGCTTTTTCAAAATATAATTTCGAATTTTCAAAATCATAATTCTGTTTATATTCGTTTGCTTTTTTAAAATATTCAACGGCATTTTTATAATCTTCTTGTTCTGTTTGTGAAAAAACATTATAGCTTATACTAAAATAAAGAATCATTAAAAGGCTGATATTTTTCATTAAAATAGTTATAAAATTTTCAAAACATTTTTTATAATTGCCGAATAAAACCGGATATTTGGTCAGATAACGGTCAAAGTTTATTTTACAAATAATTTATAAAACAGTAAAAATAAGTTTTTTTTAATTTTTTCAGCACGGTATTATAATCATTTTTAAACATGGGTGAAAAAAAAACTTGAATTTAAAGTTGATAAAAAAAATATTTTAGGTTTTCTTGAATTCGCAAGTCTGTTTTTAATGCCTGACTTGCGAACAAATTTTGAAATATTTTTATTGCCGGGTGAACTCTTAAAACAAAAAAAATCAACAATTAAGGTCTGTTTCGGTGATGTTATTGAATATAATTCATTAGATTTAAAAAAAGATTATAAAACTTTAGCCCAAGAAATAAATAACCTCGTATATGATTTAAAAAAATAGTTAGTATAAATTTTTTTAATTATGTTTGCGATATTATGAATGAAAATAAAATTACAGAAACATCTAAGGCAAAAGCTCAGTTTATTGATATTAAAAAAATAGTACGAAGTCAGAATAACATAATTGTAAGAAACCTGCCGAATTGTTTAATCAATTATATGAAAAAATCTTTTCATCAAGATGAGATTAATGAAATTCTGAGAAATAATCAATTTAACTACGGAGTTGATTTTGTGAAGGGTTGTGTATCACACCTTAATTTAACAATAAAATCATATAATGAACATTTGCTGCCGACTAAGGGAAAATTTATTTTTGCAGGAAATCACCCCTTAGGAGGTGTTGATTTTGCAGTAGTTTTACAAAAAATAAGCGAACGTTTTTCGAATATTAAAATTATTGCGAATGAAATGTTTTTACAGGTTGAAAATACAAAAGAATTATTTTTACCCGTAAGCATTGTTAAAAATAATAAGAAAGAAAAAACCGATGCAATTGAAAATCATTTGTCTGATAATGAAGGACAAATGTTAATTTTTCCGGCAGGAAAAGTTGCAAGAAAGGTTAAAGGAAAATTAGATGACGGCTTTTGGCACAGAAGTTTTATTCGAAATGCCGTTGAACACAAAAGAGATATTATTCCTTTTTTTATAGGCGGTCAAAATTCCAAGAAATTCTACCGATTGGCAAAATTCAGGAAAATGCTTAAAATTAAGGCTAATTTGGAACTTTTTCTGTTGCCGGGTGAAGTTTTTAAACAAAAAAACGCTTTAATTCCTATTATCTATGGTTCGCCGATACCTTATTCAACGTTTAATGATTCTAAAACACATTTAGAATGGGCGCAAGAGATTAAAAAAGTTGTTTATGAATTAGGAAATGAATTTAAACATTTTTTAAAATAAAAAAAGAGGCTGATTTAAAATTAGCCTCTTTTTTTATTGCAATTTATAGCTTATTCCATACCGAATGCATAATAAGCAACATTTCCGTCAGGATATATTCCTTGGATATAAACGCCTCCGTGTAAATCTTTTAAGATTTTTTCAATTTGTTTAACGGAGTTAACAGCCTCTCTGTTTATATGTGTGATTATAAAACCGGGTTGAACGCCGGCTTTCATTAATTTTCCGGCTTGTAATTCAATAACTGCAACACCGTTATCAATTTTTAATTCTTTTTTTTGAGAATCTGAAATTTCTGAAAATGACGCTCCTAATACTTCAATTATGTTTTTATTTACAACATCCGTAGTTCCTAAACTATTTTTTAATTCAACTAAGATTTTTTTTAAATCATTATTTCTTAAAATCCATACTTCAATTTTATCACCGGGGCTGAAACGGCTTATTTGTTCCTGTAATTCCGAAACTTTTTTAACTTTGGTTTCATTAATTTTTACAATTACATCTTTTATTTTAATGCCGGCATCTTCGGCAGCACTTCCTTTATTTACATTTACCACATATACTCCTTCCGGTTTTTCAAGATTTAACTCCTTTGCAATATCTGAATCAACATCCTGAATATTAACACCTAACAGTGCTCTTTGAACGGTACCGTATTCCGTTAAATCTGAAACAACTTTTTTAACTATTGTAACAGGAATTGCAAATGAATATCCGGAATATGAACCGGTTTGCGATGCTATTGCCGTATTTATACCGACTAATTCTCCGGCTGTATTAACTAATGCTCCGCCGCTGTTGCCCGGGTTTACTGCTGCATCTGTTTGAATAAAGGATTCAATGGCATATTGCTGCTTTTGACTTAATAAATTAATATTTCGTTCTTTTGCACTGACAATTCCGGCGGTTACGGTTGACGTTAAATTAAACGGATTTCCTACTGCTAATACCCATTCTCCTATTTTTAAGGCATCTGAATTTCCGTAATGAATTGTCGGAAGGTTTTTGGCATCAATTTTTACTAATGCAATATCTGTTGCAGGATCTCTGCCGATAAGTTTTGCCTCAAAAGTTCTGTTATCATTTAATACAATTTCAATATTTTCGGCATTTTCTACAACATGGTTATTTGTAACAATATATCCGTCAACTGAAATTATTACACCCGAACCTGATGCCGTTTGAGGCATCATTTGTCCGTATGGGCTACCGCCGAACGGTTGCCCGAAAAAGAAGTCGTACATTGAAGGCTGATGATTATTTTGCATAGCGTAGCTTGTTTTTACATGTACCACCGCGTTCACTGTTTTCTCTGCTGCAATCGTAAAATCAGGCAGTGTTGTTACGGTTGTGCTTGAATGGTTTGATACAGGAATCGTATGATTTATCTCCGATTGACGATTAATGTATTGTTTACTAAAAAACCAATTTATTCCGTATGCAGTAAAACCTCCTGCCAAAGCTATTAAAAATACGCTTAAAATTTTTCCGAGTTTCATTTCAATTTATTTTAATTATTAATAATTCTATTTTTCTTAAAAACGAAATTTTTTTTAATTTCAATATTTAAAAATCTTGTTAATTGTAAGATGTTAATTGTCGTTTGTTGTCAGTTTATTACTATCAAAAAATTTACCGTTTTATTTTTCTGACATTTTTTCAGTTTTTAATCGTATAAAACGAATCAGTTGCTGAAAAAGTTACAAGATAATATTATTTTTACATTAAAAATTTAAACAGTTTATAATGAAACACCCGGGTAAGACAATTTTTTACACAAAGGAGCATGATTACCGGAATACCTTTTACAAATTTTTAGACAGATGAAATTCTATAAATATCACGGTGCCGGAAATGATTTTATATTATTTGACGGCAGAGAGAAACAAATAAATTTATCACAGCAAATTATTCAGAAGATTTGTCACAGACGATTCGGTATCGGTGCTGACGGTATAATGATTTTAAAAAACCATATAAGCTATGATTTTGAAATGGATTATTATAATTCTGACGGGAGCGGAGGAACAATGTGCGGAAACGGAGGAAGATGTATTGTTGCTTTTGCTAAAAAGTTAAATATAATTGAAAATTATACTGAATTTTTAGCATCTGACGGAATGCATGAAGCATATATCAATGAAAACAAAAGTGTTAAGCTAAAAATGGCTGATGTTAGTCAATATAAAGAAACGGGTTCAGATTATACGTGTTATACCGGTTCGCCGCATTATATTAGGTTTGAAGATAATATTACAAATAAAGATGTTTTTTCTGAAGGCAAAAAAATAAGATATTCTGAATTATATAAAAATGAAGGAATAAATGTAAATTTTGTAAAAATTGAAAATACTCATACATTAAGCATCAGAACCTATGAAAGAGGTGTTGAAGAAGAAACACTTGCCTGCGGAACCGGTTCTGTTGCAGCTGCAATTATACATGCTGAAAGAAATAATATGATTTCCGGTGAAATTACTTTAAAAGCCCCAGGCGGAATATTATACGTCAGTTTTGAGAAAAACGGCGGTGTATATAAAAATATTTGGCTTTCGGGTGCTGCCGAATTTGTCTTTGAAGGAAAAGTAAATCCCGATCTTATAGGGATTGTACATCCCTTTGTAAAAGGGTTGAATGTAAGCAAAGAAAATAAAAACCCCTATACAAAAGTAACAAACATCATCCCGGAATACAGAAGAAACTTACCGCATTTTCAACCAAAAGACGGTGTGTTTTTTATAACATTTCGTTTACACGGAACTTTACCAAAAGATATTACAGAAAAAATCAGAGACAATTATGAACTTGAAATTATAAAATGCAAGAATCAAACAGAGAAGAATGAAATACACAGAGAATATTTTGAAGAATATGACAGTATATTAGATTCATCTGAAATATCAGGAAATTTGTTAAAAGAAAATAAAAATGCAGAAATTGTTAAAGAAGCCATACATTACAGAGACGGAAAAGATTATCAATTAATTTGTTATACAATTATGTCAAATCATGTTCATCTAATATTTTATAAAGCAGAAAAACAAGTATTTAAAATATTAGGTTCATTAAAAAGACACACATCAAGGCAAATAAATATATTAAACAATACAACCGGTGTAAAAGTTTGGCAAAAAGAAAGTTATGATAATCTGATAAAAAACAGAAATGATTTAGCCAATAAAATAAAGTATGTTATAAATAATCCTGTTAAAGCCGGCTTAACAGATAATTGGGAAAATTGGAAATTCACTTATTGCAAAAAAGAGTTTATGAGTAAATCCTGATGGCATCAGGATTGTACAATCCCTTTGCCAAAGGGATAAACAAAGAGAGACCCAAAAGCCTCTCTTTTAAATTTTTATCTTAAATAAAATTATTTAGCCGGTGCATGTTTTTGTACAATTACATCAAACATTATATAATCTGCATTTGCATCATAATATGTTCCGTTTGAGTTTCCGTCAACAGCGTTTCCGACTTTTATTACTCCTTTTTTACCGTCGGCTAAAATAAATGCAATAATGGTTCCTGCTGCACCTGAATCGTCCCAAGTAACATTCGTTTGGTCAATTGTTGCCTCAATACTGTTAATTTCGGTATCATCAGTAATGGTTTCCCAATTTGCAAATAAAACAGCATCAGCACCTGTTAAAACAGCAAAATAAGTAGTTTTTGCTCCTGTTAAAATATTACCGTTGTTAATGTGATATTCTGTAGGAGTTATACTCGGAGAAATAAAGTGAGGAGAACTTACAGTTACCTTTGTATAATTTCCGTTATAATAGTTTAAATCAACATTTGCAACATTTGAAGTAGCTTCAGTCCAAGTATATGTATCAAAAGTTGTTAAAGAAGCAAATTGGTCTGTTGAAGAAGTAGTTCCCGGTGCAGAGAATACTTTAAGAGCTGTTCCTTTTACAATCAAATCATCTAAAGTAATGTTAATTACACTTGACAATTGTGTTTTAGGCGTTTTTTGTAAATCAGTTACTTGAATTTGTAAAGTAAAATCAGCGGTTACTTGTTCGGCAGGTACCGTAAAAACTAAATGCGTTGTACTATCTGTATCAAAACCTTCGGTTATTGCAGTTCCGTAATCTGAACCGTCTTTTTTCATTTGGATGCTTCCGATAGAACCGGCTGCTTTTATATCAGCTTCTATGGTAACAGCAGTGTTAGGTAAAACCGTTTGACTTCCTTGTGTAATTGTAATTGAAGGAGCAGCCAAATCTGTTACTTCACCGCCACAACTTGCCAAATAAGCAGAAAATCCTACAAATAAAGCAATAATTAATAAATTAATTTTTTTCATAATTTTCATAATTTTGTTAATAATTTAATAGTTTGACTTATATCAATTTTCAAAACGTAAAGGTCTTTAAATTGATTGTGCAAACATAAGAAATTATTTTACAATACAAGGTCAGTTACATATTTTTTTTGCTGATAATTATTTCATAAACGGCGAACCCTCACTAAATTAATTGCTTAACACTTAGTGTCAGCTTAATAATTTAAGCTATCGATTATTAAATTCTACACATACTGACTTGCAGATTTAAGGAAGAAAATTAAAACAAAATAAATTAGGTATTGTAAAATGAGATATTTGAATAAGCTATTACAAAATTAACAATTTATTCATATTTTTTATCATAATTCAATGCAACAATATATCTAAATTTATCGTATATTTATAGAAAATAGTTTATAACCGAAAGAAATCAATGAGACAGCTAAAAATAACAAAATCAATTACCAACAGAGAGAGTGAATCTTTAGATAAATATTTACAAGATATCGGAAAAGTAGATTTATTGTCAATAGAACAAGAAGTTGAACTTGCTCAACGAATAAGAAAAGGAGATCAGGAAGCATTAGAAAAATTAACCGAAGCAAATTTAAGATTTGTTGTATCGGTAGCAAAACAATATCAGCATCAGGGCTTAAGCTTACCTGATTTAATAAATGAAGGAAACTTAGGACTGTTAAAAGCAGCAAAAAAATTTGATGAAACTCGCGGGTTCAAATTTATTTCATATGCCGTATGGTGGATCAGGCAATCCATACTGCAGGCATTAGCTGAACAATCAAGAATTGTCAGATTACCTTTAAATCAAGTTGGTGCTGTAAATAAAATTTATCGGTTTTATGCTGATTTTCAACAAGTCCATTTTCGTGAGCCAACACCGAATGAAATTTCAGAAGAATTTGATATCAGTCAAGCTAAAATTACTCAAATTATGAAGGCTGCCGGCAAACATATGTCCATGGATGCACCTTTGACAACCGATTCGGACAGTAATAGTTTAATTGATGTGATGGAAAATGAAGGAATAGATCCGTCTGATATCACTTTATTAAGAGAATCTTTATTGAAAGAAATCGAACGGGCTTTATCTACCTTGCCTGAGCGGGAAGCTATTATTATAAAACACTTTTTCGGTGTAAACGATGAAGAATTATCATTACGCGAAATTGGTGATAAGTTAGGATTAACAAGAGAACGTGTCAGACAATTAAAAGAAAGAGCATTGCGTAAATTAAGAAAAACTTCACGAAGTAAACATTTAAAAACATTCTTAGGATAAAAAAACCGAATATTTATTCGGTTTTTTTTATCTTAATCGGTCCGCTGCCCGAACCAATAAATCGTCTCGTCTGACGGCACGTCTTGCCATTAGTATAAATATAAAAATGATAATCGGTAAAACTGCCGAAAGACCTATAGTTGCAAAAGCATTTGTTTCAGCAGAGAGTGAAAAATAAGCAAGCAATCCGATTAAAAAGATAACTAACAAGCTTGAAAACATACAGATACGCATTTGCAGATTTCTGTTTTTATATAAAAAGATATTAACTAAATTTAATAAACTAATAATACCTGTCAGTCCGGCAACAATGTAGCCGCTTTGAATTATGTCTTTAAATCCGGCAAAACTGATTGAGTTAAATTGGTGTATATGTAAATTATTTTCTCCGGTTAATTCAATTACAGGGAAAAAAAACATTAATGCAGAAGCAGTTGCCGCAAACATTAACCATAAAGATTGAATTCGTTGTATCATAATTTTTTTTTGACAAATATAATAAAAAAAATAAAATCAGGAATGAATTTTATCATGTATGCTTCAAATTTATAAACCGATACTTATTGTTATCAAACATATTCAATTCATTTTATATTCAAAATAAATACTTAGTGTTTAAATAATTTAATTACGTAATTTTGCAAAAAATTTAAACAATTAAAAATGGATCTTATTAATGAAATAAAACAAAAAGCAAAATCTCTAAACAAACGTATCGTTCTGCCCGAAAGTTTTGATGAGAGAACTTTAAAAGCTGCTGAAATTGCATTTCAGGAGAAATTAGCAAAGATTATTTTGATAGGTAATAAAGATACTGTATTAAAAGATGCCGAACGACTGGCTTTGAAAAACATAAAAAATATTGAAATTGTTGATTATGATACGTATTCGAAAATTGATTCGTATGCCGATTTAATGGTTGAATTAAGAAAAAATAAAGGACTGACAAAAGAACAGGCACTTGAATTATTGAAAAATCCGCTTTATTTATCCGTAATGATGATAAAAGCCGGAGATGCTGACGGAGAAGTTGCAGGAGCTGCAAACGCTACCGGAAATGTTTTGCTGCCTGCATTTCAGTTTATAAAAACAATGCCCGGAATTAGTGTTGTTTCCGGTGCTTTTTTAATGTTTACCGATAAAACAGAATTTGGACAAAACGGGCTGATGGTTTTTGCCGACTGTGCCGTACACCCTGACCCCACAGCCGAAGAGTTAGCTCAAATTGCCGTTTCAACCGGAAAAACTGCACGCGCAATTGCAGGAATTGAACCCAAAATAGCCATGTTAAGTTTTTCAACAAAAGGAAGTGCAAAACACAGTTTGGTTGACAAAGTAATTAAAGCAACCGAAATAGCAAAACAAATGGCGCCCGATATGCAAATAGACGGTGAATTTCAAGCAGATGCAGCTCTTGTTGAGTCCATAGGAAAGAGTAAAGCACCCGGAAGTGAAATAGCCGGTAAAGCTAATGTATTGGTTTTCCCGGATTTACAATCAGGTAACATTTCATATAAATTAGTGCAACGAATAGCCGGTGCAGAAGCTATCGGACCGATTTTGCAAGGAATGGCTGCTCCTATTAATGATTTGTCAAGAGGTTGTTCGGTTAGTGATATCGTAAATTTAATCGCAATTACTGCTAATCAGGCAGCAATTAAATAATAACCGATTACATAAAATTATAAAATACTATGTCAGAAATAATTAAAGAGTCTATAGAACTATACAGACTAAGTGAAAATGCCGTACCTCGAATGAAGTTTTCAAAAGTAGGAGTTGTCGGTTGCGGTACAACCGGCCAAAGAATAACTCTGATGATTGCAAGCAAAGATATTGAAGTTGTTTTTCTTGAATTGTCAAAACACCTTATAGATGAGGCATTCGATGAAATGAAAGAACAATTAGATAATGAAATTAATCATTGGGGACTGACTCAAAATGATGAGAAATTAATTTTATCAAGAATTAAAGGAACTCTCGAATATAAAGATTTTATGGGTTGTGATATCGTCATTGAATCAATTTTATCAAAAACTCGAGAATTCAGTAAAGATATAAGACGTTCTGTTTTCAAAAAAATAGAAAAAAACGTCAGCAGAGAAGCTATAATTGCAACAAATTCAACTTCATCGGTAATTACCGAACTATCATCCGATTTAGAATATAAAGACCGCTGTGTAAGCCTGCATTTTTCAACAACAGCACCCGATGCACAAATTGTTGAAGTGGTCAGGGGTTTATATACTTCCGAAGAAGTTTGTTTGAATGTCAGAAAATTTGCAAAACTCATAAATAAAATACCCGTACCGGTTGAAGAATCTCCGGGATTAATCAGTGTTCGATTAGGTGTAAGTTTAATTGCCGAAGCCTGCGGTTTGCTTATGGAAGGAGTAGGTACAATGGAAGATATCGATTTTGTAATGAAAAAAGGTTTAGGAATGCCTCTCGGACCATTTGAAATGGCCGATAAAATCGGTCTGGAAAGAGTTGTACGTTGGATGGATGATTTGTATAATGAGTTCGGAGACCGAAAATATAAACCGTCACCGATAATTAAAAAACTTGTCAGAGCAAAACATTACGGAAGAAAAACCTGTCAAGGATTTTATAAATATGATGAATTGGGTACAAAGTTGAAAGACCAATCCGTTAAAGTTAATTGTCCTAATGATTTTTAATCCTTAAAGAAACGAAAACAGTATGAAAATTTTAGTTTTAAATTGCGGTAGTTCATCCATTAAGTTTGAATTATTTAATATGACCGATGAGACGGTATTATCAAAGGGAACAGTTGAAAAAGTAGGTATGAAAGGTTCTTTTTTGATGTTAGAGAAAAGTAACGGACAAAAAGTCCAATTTACCGGAGATGTATTAGATCATAAAATAGGAATTGAATATATATTAGGTATAATAAGCAGTGCAAAGCACGGTGCCATAAAAAACTTAAACGAAATTGAAGCAGTAGGTCATCGAGTTGTTCACGGAGGAGAAGATTTCAGCGGAAGTGTATTCATTAATGAAGAAGTTGTTAAAGTATTGGAAAAAAATGTTGAGTTAGCTCCCTTACATAATCCGGCTAATTTAAAAGGAATATATGCCCTTGAAGCTTTACTGCCGAATGTTCCTCAAGTTGCCGTTTTTGATACAGCTTTTCACCAAACAATGGCACCCAAAGCATATATGTACGGTTTACCGTATTCCTTATATACAAAATATAAAATAAGACGTTACGGATTTCACGGAACCAGCCACAGATATGTACACCAAAAAGCGTGTGATATATTAGATATTAAAGCCGATGAAAATAATATTATTTCTTGCCATTTAGGTAACGGAGCTTCGGTAGCTGCTATACAAAAAGGAAAATCAATTGATACATCAATGGGATTCACACCTGTTGAAGGATTAATAATGGGAACAAGAGCCGGAGATTTAGATGTGGGAGCATTTACTTATATCATGAAAAAAGAAGAAATTGGGGTTGAAACTTCTTCGGTTTTAATTAATAAATTCAGCGGAATGTTAGGTATAACCGGTGTTTCTTCTGATATGCGAGAAATTGAAAATCAAGCAAATGAGGGAAATGAACGTGCTCAATTAGGATTAGATATGTATGCTTATCGAGTTAAAAAATATATCGGTTCATATGTTGCTGCAATGGGCGGAGCCGATTTATTAGTTTTTACAGGCGGAATTGGTGAGAATGCAGTTGAATTGCGTAAAGAAATTTGTGAGGGGCTTGATTTTATGGGTATAAATTTAGATTCCGAAAAAAATAAAATAAGAGGTAAAAATTCAATTATTTCAACAGATTCTTCAAAAGTAAAAATTATGGTTATTCCTACTAAAGAAGAATTAGTAATTGCACGAGATACCTATGAAATTATAAAATTGATGTAACAATTAATACCTAATTTTTTATTGTGCTTCTTTGAAAACAAATTTCAGAGAAGCTTTTTTTTATACAGGCGTTCCGAATAAATCAAAATCTTGAGCAGAAGTAATTTTTACAGAATAAAAATTACCGATATTTAATTTTCTTTCTTTTTTTATTAATACTTCGTTATCAACTTCGGGGGAGTCAAATTCTGTTCTTCCGATAAAATATTCATCAGTTTCTTTATCAATAATTACTTTAAAAGTTTTTCCTATTTTCGATTGATTTATTTCATAGGATATTTCTTGTTGTATTTCCATGATTTCATCAGCTCTGGCTTGTTTAATCTTTTCAGGAATATTGTTTTTATAATTATCACCCCCGAATGTGTTTTCCTCTTCCGAATAGGTAAAAACACCTAAACGTTCAAAACGCATAGTTTTGACAAATTCTTTTAATTCTTCAAAATCTTCTTTTGTTTCTCCGGGAAAACCGACTAATAATGTTGTTCTTACAGTTATTTCAGGTATTATTTCTCTAAATTTTTGTATTAATTCATAGGTTTTTTCTTTGGTATAATTTCGTTTCATACGTTTTAAAACCGAATTACTGATATGTTGAAAGGGAATATCAATATATTTAGCAATATTCGGTTTCTCTTTCATAACATAAAGTAAGTCTTCGGGGAATGAGGCAGGGTAGGCATAATGCAGTCTGATTATTTCAATGCCTTGAATATCTGAAAGTTTTTCAAGCAATTGAGAAAGTGTTTGTTTTTTGTAAATATCAATGCCGTAGTAAGTTAAATCTTGTGCAATAAGTATTAATTCTTTAACCCCCTTGTTTGCCAAATTTTTTGCCTGACTTAAAATAATTTCTTCCGGAATTGATTTATGTTTTCCTCTGATTAAGGGAATTGCACAAAATGAACAAGTTCTGTCGCAACCTTCCGAAATTTTTAAATATGCAAAGTGTTTTGGAGTTGAAATAACACGTTCACCTATAAGTTCTTTTTTATAGTCAATTTTAAGTTTTTCAACAATTTCTTTTAAATTATTAACGCCGAAAAATTCATCAACTTCTGAAATGTCTTTTTTTAATTCAGATTTGTATCGTTCAGATAAACAGCCAATAACGTAAAGTTTATTTATGTGTCCTTTATTTTTTGCATCAGCATATTCTAAAATCGTATTAATTGATTCTTCTTTTGCATCGGCAATAAATCCGCATGTATTAATAACAATTGTGTCAGCATCGGAGTTCAAATCATCAAATGTAACTTCAATGTTATTATTGATAATTTGAGTTGCTAAATTTTCGCTGTCAACAATATTTTTGGAGCAGCCTAATGTAATGATATTTATTTTCGACATTATTAAAATTATTGATTAGGCTTAGGATATTAACATGGATAAATTTCAGCATATTAGTTGAATAAAGAATCAATAAATTCTTCTTTATCAAATAATTGTAAATCTTCTTTTTGCTCACCTATACCGATATATTTAACAGGAATTTTAAATTGGTCGGATATTCCGATTACGACACCGCCTTTTGCAGTTCCGTCTAATTTTGTAACAGCCAAGGCATTTACTTCGGTAGCTTTTGTAAATTGTTTGGCTTGTTCAAATGCATTTTGGCCTGTTGAGCCGTCTAAAACTAATAATATTTCATGAGGAGCATCAGGAATAATTTTCTGCATCACACGTTTTACTTTTGTCAATTCATTCATTAAATTTATTTTATTGTGCAAACGACCGGCCGTATCAATAATTACAATATCAGCTTTATTTGCTTTTGCCGAGTTGAGTGTATCAAAAGCAACGGAAGCCGGGTCGGAACCGGATTGTTGTTTAATAATCGGAACATCAATTCGTTTTGCCCAAATTTCTAATTGCTCAACTGCGGCAGCACGAAATGTATCGGCAGCACCTAAATAAACTTTTTTTCCTTCGTTTTTAAATTGCCAAGCCAATTTTCCTATAGTTGTTGTTTTTCCTACACCGTTAACACCTACAACCATAATAACATACGGGTCGGTATTAGGGTTTTCCCAATTCGTAGAATTAAGATTTGCTTGATTTTCTGCTAAGAGGTTTGAGATTTCTTCCTTTAAAAGTTTGTTTAGTTCGTCTAAACCAAAAAATTTATCTTTTGCAACGCGATTTTCTAAGCGATTAATTATTTTTAGCGTTGTTTCTACTCCTACATCCGAACTAATCAGAATTTCTTCCAGTTCATCTAAAAATCTATCGTCAACTTTTGATTTTCCTGCAACTGCTCGCGATAATTTTTTAAAAACACTTTCTTTTGTTTTTTCAAGACCTTTATTAAGATTTTCTTTGTTGCTTTTAGATAATTTTCCGAATAATGACATTTGAGTATGTATTGGAGTTTGTAAAAATGTAAATATAAAAAAAATGCTTTTCCCGTGAAAAGGAAAAAGCATTTTTACAAATAAAGCATCGTAATTAAAGATTATTTTTTAGCAAAAAAATCTTTAACTTTTTCATTATGAACAACTTCTTCTTTAAATGTATAAGCTCCGGTTTTAGGAGATCTTATCATTTTAATTACTTTAGAAAATGTTTTTCCTTCACCTTTTTGTAATGTTGCAATAACTTTCTTAGCCATAATTAAATTATTTTATTTCTTTATGAATTGTATATTTTCTTAGAATCGGATTGTATTTTTTTATTTCCATTCTTCCGGTTGTGTTTTTTCTGTTTTTTGTGGTGATATATCTGGATGTTCCGGGCATTCCGCTGGTTTTATGTTCGGTACATTCTAATATAACTTGTATTCTGTCACCTTTCTTTTTTGCCATTGTTCCTAATGTTTATTTATTAGTATTTTGTAATAAAGCCTTTTTCTTTTGCATCTTTCAATGCATTGCTTATCCCTTTTTTATTTATAACTTTCATTCCGGCAGCCGAAACTTTTAAAACAACCCATTTCTCTTCATCAGGTAAAAAATATTTTTTTGTAAATAAGTTTGGTTTAAAAGTTCTCTTAGTCTTTTTATTTGAGTGCGATACATTATTTCCGGAAACAACACTTTTTCCTGTAATTTGACAAACTCTTGACATCTTGTTTATATTTGGTTGATTTCTTCTTTTTAATTTCGGACTGCAAAGTAAACTAATTTATTCCTAAATTTCAAATAATTGATGAATTATTTTTAGATATTTTATGTCAATTTTAATTTAAGATGTAAATTTATTTCTTTTTAATTAAATAAAGCCAATCTTTTTTATATTTTTGTTAAGTGATAATAAACTGTTTCGCATGATAAAAAAAATACTTTCAGATTCAGGCAATCAAATCGTAATGTTATTGATTTTTTTGGGTCTTGGTTTTATTCTTATGTTATTCTTTTCATTAAGAACGTTACGCTCTGTAAAAAATATTAACACTTTATACGAAAATATAGTAGATATTTCAAATAATACTGTTGAATTGAAAGATAAGACCGAATATTTTTTTATTTTTAAACATTCGGATAAATTTTACGAAACAAACACCGATGAATCGGTTGAGGATGTATATATGTTAAGATATCGTTTGCAGGAAACTTTAAATACTATTAAAAACAATAATTATACAGATAAGAGTTTATCCGACAGCTACATTAAAAAGTGTAATGATATATTACAGAAAACGAATAAAATATTTTATGAATTAATTACCGTTACAACAGAAATCGGTAATAAAAAATACGGATTAATTAATCGTTTGAATTTTAATGAGAAAAGGGTTATACAACTTTTCGGTTCTGATATTAATTTTACAAATGAATTTTTAGAATTAATACACTTAAAAGAATTGTTTTTTCAAACTCAAAATCCTGAAATTAAAGATAAATTCATTTTATACTCTGAAAAATTGTTAAATCAATTGCAACAAGTTTTTAATGCAACTGATGAGTCGGGTTCAAAACTACTTGTTGATGTTTTTGCTGATTATGTTAATACATTCAAATTGTATATAGAAGCACAAAATAAAATAGGAACTGATTTTCAATACGGATTAAAATATGAGCTTAAAAATAGTTTATCTGAAATGGTTTCTGAAAATTCAAATTTGTTAAGTGCGTATAAAAATAAAGTTTCAGATTTATATTCAAATTTAATTGTTCGATTTATTATTTTTATAATCCTTACACTTATAATTTTAGCTTTGGTTATTTATGTTTTAATTAAATTTTTTACGAAGAATTTTATTACCATAGAGCAACAATCTCAAATCATTTCATTTTCAGGGAAAAAGCAAAATTTCATATTTACTGTTCAAAATTATTTTAAAGAGTTAATTGACCAAATTTCAATTCTCGAATCAGATATGAAAACTAAGAAAAACAGTATCGAACGATTAATAAATGAGGATTTTGACAATATGCCGGCGTATAGTGAAAAGGATTCATTGGGTAAAGCAATTTTTGATTTACATAAGAAATTGAAAGAAGATAAGCAGCAATTTGTAGAAAAATCGGACAAACAGAAGACAGAAGACAAGAAAAATACCGGAATTGCATTATTCGGACGAATTTTAAGACGACACGTCGGTAATATCAGCACATTGACCGAAGAGTTAATTTCAGAATTAGTTCATTTTACCGGCTCTGAAATAGGCGGAATTTATGTCAGAGAGAAAAAAGGGGACGAGTTTATTTTAAATCTGCGAGCGTCATATGCCTATAATGAGAAAAAAATGATTCAAAAAGAAATTCAATTCGGTGAGGGCTTAGTAGGAACATGTGCCGTTGATAAATCTACTTTATTTATTGATAAAACAGATGAAAATTATATAAAAATTATTTCCGGGTTCGGACATTCTAAACCAAGTTCAATTCTAATAAGCCCGATTGTTGTTGAAAACGAAGTTTTTGGTGTTATTGAGTTGGCTTCTTTAAAACTATATAATCAGGATGATATTGATTTTATTGAATTGTTCGCAGAAGATATTGCATATACTTTATCCTATTTATTGGCTTCTGAAAACCGATAAAATGAATCATACATAAAGTTTCGGATTACGATATTTTTTCCATAACAAAACAGGTTCTGGCAGGTATATATATTTTTACGATGTTTTTTGAGTTTATTAAAAACGTTTTGTATTTTATTTGAGTATTAATTCGGGATTCACCCAAATAATCTTCATCATCAGAATTTAAAATTATTTTGTATGTTCCTTTTTCAGTTTCAAAACCATAATCGGGAAATGAGGTAAAGGGATTAAAATTAAATACGAAAATAAAACGGCTTCGTTTAAATATTAAAACTTGGTCGTAAGCCTTGTCAGATATCAGTTTAATTTCTTCTGAAAGCAAATTTTTGCATTTGAATAAATGAATTATTTCTGTATTAAATCTATTCAAATAATAGTAAACCAGCCCTTCATTATCAGCTAAACTCCATTGACGGCGAGCATAATGATAGGACCAATTATTTCCTTCTCTGGGAAAATCTATCCATTCCGGATGTCCGAATTCGTTGCCCATAAAGTTAAGATAGCCGTTTTGTGCAGTTGCCAGAGTAACTAACTGAATTATTTTATGCAATGCCAAAGCTCTGTCAATAATTATATTTCTATTATTGATGTGCATAAAATAATACATATCGGCATCGGCTAATCTGAACATAATTGTTTTGTCTCCGACAAGGGCTTGATCATGCGATTCGGAATAATTGATTGTTTTTTCATCCTTACGTTTATCTGTCAGGCGATAAAATATTTCTCCGACATGCCAATTTTCGTCTTTTTGTTGTTTAATGGTTTTAATCCAATAATCGGGAATTCCCATTGCCAAACGATAGTCAAAACCAATACCTCCGTCTTCAATTGAACTTGCAATTCCGGGCATACCGCTCATTTCTTCTGCAACGGTTACGGCATTCGGATTTATTTGACTGATAAGTTTGTTGGCTAATGTAAGGTATGTCAGAGCATCTTCATCCTGATTAAAATTATAATAATCATAATACGAAGTAAAATTTGAGCCTAAACCATGATTATGATATATCATACTTGTAACACCGTCAAACCTGAACCCGTCAAAATTGTATTCTTCAATCCAAAATTTGCAATTTGAAAGTAAAAAATGGAGAACATCGTTTTTCCCGTAATCAAAACATTTGGAATCCCAAGCGGTATGAAGCCCCCTATCGCCGGCATGGAAGAATTGGTATTCAGTACCGTCATATCTTCCGATGCCCTCCACTTCGTTCTTAACTGCATGAGAATGAACAATATCCATGATAACTCGAATTCCGTTTTTATGAGCTTCATCAATAAGTTCCTTTAATTCATCCGGTGTACCGAAGCGAGATGATGCCGAAAAGAAATTAGAAACATGATACCCAAATGAGCCGTAGTAAGGATGTTCTTGTATAGCCATCAATTGTATGGTATTATATCCAAGTTTAATTATTCGGGGAAGTACGTTATTTTTAAATTCAGAGTATGTTGCTACTTTACCATCCTCAGAGGCCATTCCGATATGTGCCTCATAAATAATAAGATTGTCTTTTTTTTCAGGAGTATTATATTTTGGGATATACGGTTTTTCAGGCATCCAAATTTGAGCATTGAAAATATGTGAATGCGAATCTTGTACAACTCTGGTAGCGTATGCAGGGATACGGTCTCCGCTTCCGCCTTCCCAGGTTACATATAAGCGGTATAAATCGCCGTGTTTCAGAAGGTCTTTTTTTATTTTGATTTCAAAAATTCCATTGGGTTTTTCTTTTAACTTAAATTCTTCTGTTGCCTGCCAATGCGAAAAATCGCCTATCAGATAAACTGAATGTGCGTTTGGTAAACGGTCTCGATATACCCAGTTTGTTTTTGTTAAATGCATTCCGAAAATTTGGTATGCATTTGCAAAATCGGAAAGGGTTTTGTTTCCGATTAACTCTTTTTCTTTATCAGTAGTTTTTTTGTATCGGTTTATTATTGTTTCTGAAAACGGTTTTAAATAGGTATCGTTTTCAATCAGTGAAAGTTTCATCTGTCTAAA
>DYOF01000148.1 GCA_020720665.1 Acetofilamentum sp.
ATAAGCATTCAATTTGCAGATTATTAATTATTTACAAATTTTTAGACACATGAAAGTTTTGATGTTCGGTTGGGAATTCCCGCCACACATATCAGGGGGTTTAGGAACAGCCAGTTATGGTCTTACAAAAAGTTTATCAGCAATTGAAGATGTTGAAATTATTTTTGTAGTTCCGAAATTATACGGAGACGAAGACTCTGAAGTTGCTGATTTAATCGGTGCCGGGAATATCAGTGTAAAACAATATAAACATTTGTTTTCAGATTCTTGGATTGAAAATAACCACCTGCTTAAAGAAACCGCTTCAAAAGAAAAAACGGATACAAAACATATAAACGGACTTCATTCTATTGACTTCATTGAAGTGAAATCGAAACTTCAACCTTATATGTCAATTGAAGAATTTGAAACCTTTCTAAAAGAAAACAAACTTGAAAACACATCAATAAAAATTGATGAACACGGAAAGCTGTATTACGAAATAAACGGAGAAATTAAAGAATTTTATTTTACAAAAGATACCATAAGTTTACAAATTAACGAAGAAGGAAAATTTGAATTCTCAGGAAAATACGGACCGAATCTTATAGAAGAAGTATATAATTATGCAAAAGTTGCAGCTGTTATTGCTAAAGAAAATACATTTGATATAATACATGCACACGATTGGTTAGCAAATGCCGCAGGTATAGCCGCAAAAGAAATTTCGGGTAAACCGTTGGTTATACATGTTCATGCTACCGAGTATGACAGAGGCGGTGCAGACCGTATTGATTCAAGAGTTTTTGCTTTAGAACAAGCCGGTATGAAAGCAGCCGATAAAATAATAACAGTAAGTAATTTAACAAAGGAAACAGTTGCTACACATTACGGAATTGATGTAAATAAAGTTCAAACAATATATAATGCCGTTGAACCGCAAGAAGCAGAAAAAATTAATTATACTAAAAACGTTAAAGAAAAATTAGTAACCTTTTTAGGTCGAATTACTTATCAAAAAGGTCCTGCCTATTTTATTAATGCGGCAAAAAAAGTGTTATTAAAAACCGATAATGTTCGTTTTGTTATGGCAGGCAACGGTGATATGTTCAAAGAAATGATAAGATATGCCGCAAAATTAGGAATTGCAGATAAATTTCATTTTACTGATTTTTTAAAAGGTGATGAAGTAACCAAAATGTTTGCCATCAGCGATGTATATGTTATGCCCTCAGTTTCAGAACCGTTCGGCATTTCTCCCTTAGAAGCCATGCGTTCCAATGTTCCGGTTATTATTTCAAAGCAATCGGGCGTTGCAGAAGTTATTCAAAATGCAGTAAAAATTGATTATTGGGATGAAGATGCATTGGCTGACGCTATATACGGACTGATAAAATATGACGGTCTTTCAAAGATGTTCATCAAACAGTCAAAAAAAGAAGTAGATAATATGAAATGGGATAAACCCGCAAAAGAACTGAAAGCCGTTTACGACTCCATTTTAAACAAATTAATTTAAAACAAAATTCTATGCAACACATTTGCCTCTATTTTCAAGTTCATCAACCATACAGATTAAAAAGGTATCGATTTTTTGACATCGGAGATGAACGACATTATTTTGACGATTTTGAAAATCGAATGCACATGCATAGAATTGCTTCCGAAAGCTATTTATATGCAAATAAACTCTTACTCAATTTAATTCAGAAATATAAAACGAAATTTAAAATCAGTTTTTCTGTTACAGGTCTTGCAATAGAACAATTTGAAGAGTTTGCTCCGGAAGTTTTACAAAGTTTCAAAGACCTTGCAAAAACCGGACAAGTTGAGTTTCTTGCTGAAACCTATTCACACTCCTTAATTTCAATGTATAGCAAAGACGATTTTAAAAACCAAGTAACAGAACACATTAAAACCATTCAACGACATTTCGGACAAACACCTGTTGTATTCAGAAACACAGAATTAATTTATGACAATTTAATCGGTGAAACTGTTGCCGAAATGGGATTTAAAGCCATGATAACCGAAGGTGCCAAACATATTTTAGGATGGAAAAGCCCTAACGTACTTTATTATAACGTTTTAAAACCGGAACTGAAATTAATTCTGAAAAATTATAAATTAAGTGATGACATAGCTTTCAGATTTTCTGATGAATCATGGAAAGAATTTCCGCTTACAGCCGAAAAATATGCCTCTTGGGTTGCTAAACTCGGAAATAAAGAAGAAATTTTAAACTTATTCATGGATTATGAAACCTTCGGAGAACATCAAAAAGCCCATACCGGAATTTTTAAATTCTTGGAAGCTTTGCCTGAAAAAATATTAAGCAAAACTAAATTTATTTTTGCTACTCCATCAGAAATTGCCGAAAAACACGAACCCGTTGCCTCAATGAATGTGCCTCACGCTATATCGTGGGCAGATGAAGAACGCGACATAACGGCATGGTTAGGAAATGAAATGCAAAAGGAAGCTTTTCATAAGCTATACGCTCTCACAAATAAAATGAATCTAATTAAAAAACCCGATTTACAAAAAGCGTGGAGATATTTACAAGCCAGTGACCACTTTTATTACATGAGCACCAAAATTTTATCTGACGGAATTGTTCATGACTACTTCAATCCGTACAATTCTCCATACGATGCATTTATTAATTACATGAATGTATTAAGTGATTTTCAAATAAGAGTTGAAGAAGAATACGAACAAATTATTCCTGTTGACCCAAAAGACATTCTTCAAAAAATAAAAGACTACGAACAAAAAATTCAATCCTTATTCAAAGAACTCAGTAAACCGATAATGATTGAGCAAGTGAAGCCGATATTTGCAGCGATTGAAAAAACCAAAGAAGAATTTTTAATCTTAACCGAACATACCGACTTACCGAAAGAAACAAAAAAACAACCGACTAAAAAGCCAACAAAAAAAGCAAGTACGGTAAATAAAAATACTAAAACAAAAGCGCCGACAACTAAAAAAACACCTCCCAAAAATAAACCCGGAAAAAAATAAAGGAAGGCTAACACTTTTCTTCATTTAAAACAAAGAAGTTTTTATAATTTCAAATTACTTTTAAATGTTTTTAAAAATGTTTCAAAATCTTCTGTTTTGTATTTATCTTCACCATAATAATAAATTATTTTCTCAAATTTTTCAGGTGTCATATATTCCTGAAATTTAACCAAAACATTTCCTTGCTCATCTAATATCAGAAAAGCAGGGAAAATCATCTTTCCTTCCAAAGCCGCAATCGGTAATTGATGGTATTTATAGGATTTATTTTCATTAATATATTTAACACCTCTCATGTAAATGGTATCTTGTGTAAAAACATCAATATTTATAGGATAAAATCGCTCATTCAAATAGGCAGCAATATCCGGTTGATTAATTGTTTGAGTGCTGAAAAGAGTACAGCTTATTTTGTTGTAATTATATAAATTCAAAAATATTTTGCGAGCTTCTGCCTTGTTCAATTCCTTGACCTCCTCATTCGTTTTCCATCTTATTTTTAGTCTTGTAATTATTTGACTTTGCCCGGGCGGATATCCTTTAACATGATATTTATACCAATCATTATATTCTGTATTCACATCAATATCTTCGGCATAGTAAATTAAAGGTCTGAATATTTCGTCTCTGTCAAAATAACCTTTAAACACTTTTCCCGCAGCTCGTCTGCTGAATAATACTAATGACGGAAACGTATCAACAGCACCTAAGGTTACCGCTAAATCATTTAATGCCCCGTTTAATCCGGTATTTTTATAATAACGTCCGTCAAAAAATTTTATACTGTCTTTTAATTCCGCATCTATCTTTACCGGATAAAACAAAATATTAATATAATCAGCAACTTCCGGTTTTGAAAACGTTATTTTCTCTATTTCCCTGCATGAATCACAATCATTTTTGTAAAAATAAATCATTACAGGTTTTTGAATTTCTTTAAATTTAATTCCTACATCCTCAATATCCATCCACTTTACTGAATCTTTAACAGTTTGAGAAATTATTAAATGATTTAAAAGCAAAAAAAACACAAATACTGAATATCTCATTTTTACAATTTTTTAGAATTAACGCTAATTTGATTGTGTGTAGTATTAAAAAATCAACAAACGTTTGTTTTATAAATCTTAAAATTCTTGAACTTTATTAATTAAAGTTATACATTTGCATAAAATTTAAAAAACACAAAATTAACTAAAATTTGATATACAATGGCAAAAATAAAAGTAGGAATTAACGGATTCGGAAGAATCGGAAGAATGGTTTACAGAATCATAGTTGAAAATACAGATTATGAAGTTGTCGGAATTAACGATTTAACAAGTAATAATGTTTTAGCTCATTTGCTAAAATACGATTCAACACAAGGGCAATTTAACGGTACGGTTACCTCTGATGCAGAAGGAATTATTGTAAACGGGAAAAAAATTTACGTTTCAGAAGAACGTAATCCGGCAAATATTCCTTGGAAAATAATCCCGGATGTTGTAATTGAATCAACCGGTGTTTTCAGAAGCCGTGAAAGTGCAAAAGGCGGTTACGGTGATCACCTTAAAGCCGGTGCTAAAAAAGTTATTTTAACAGTTCCTGCAAAAGATAAAATAGACAGAATGATTGTTTTAGGTGTTAATGATAACGATTTAAAACCCGAAGATACGTGTGTATCAAATGCATCATGTACAACAAATTGTTTAGCTCCCGTTGCAAAAGTCTTGCACGATAATTTCGGCATTGTATCCGGTTTAATGAATACCGTTCATTCATACACCAATGACCAAGTTATTTTAGACGGTCCTCACAGTGATTTAAGAAGAGCACGTACAGCCGCATCTTCAATTATCCCTACTACAACCGGTGCTGCTGCTGCTGTAGGTATAGTAATTCCTGCTTTAAACGGTAAATTAAACGGAATGGCTTTGCGAGTTCCTACTCCAACCGGCTCTATAGTTGATTTAGTTGCAACACTTGACCGTAACGTAACGGTTGAAGAAGTTAATGCAGCTATGAAAAAAGCCGCAGAAGGCGAATTAAAAGGCATTTTACAATATACCGAAGACCCGATTGTTTCGGTTGACATTATACACAATTCACACTCTTCAATTTTTGATGCCGACAGCACAATGGTAATCAACGGAAATATGATAAAAGTGTTATCATGGTACGATAACGAATGGGGTTATTCATTCAGAGTTGTTGATTTAATCGGAAAACTATTCTAAGATGTTTTAAATCATACATAAATTATAAGCTGTTTCATATCTTTGCGAAACAGCTTTTTTAATTACATAAAAATTAAACAGATGAAACACCCGGGTAAAACGATTTTTCACACACAAGAGCATGA
>DYOF01000233.1 GCA_020720665.1 Acetofilamentum sp.
AACATCTGTATATAAACCGGTGAAATCCCAACCGGCGTTTATTTTGATTATGTCAGTTACATATTTTCGACATCTAATGTATTATTTTTTTGTAAATTATGCAAAGATATTTTGCAATGCATTTATAGCGTTTGAATTATGGTAATTCTTTTTGAATAAACCGCCTTGTGAAATATTAGCTTTAAAGCAGCAGAATATTTTAATGGTTTATTCACAAAAGCGGCATTGTAAATTAGGTTTGCGAAAAGTGTCTGCTTGAAAGCAAATTTTATAAAATCAGTATAAAAAATCCGATTTATAAAAGCGTTTATTATCGGTAGTTACAGCATAAATATAAAAAATCTCGATAGTTTGTGTATCGAGATTTTTTTTATATAATTTTTAATAAACTTATAATGAAGCAACAAATTTGGTCAGTTTGGATTTTAAATTAGCTGCTTTATTTTTATGAATAATGTTTCTTTTTGCTAATTTATCTATCATGCCGGATACTTCCGGAATCATTCCTTCTGCTTCACCTTTGTCAGTTTTTGCTCTTAATTTTCTGATAGCATTTCTGGTAGATACCGCAAAATATCTGTTGTGAATTCTTTTTTCTTCACTTGTAATGATTCTTTTCTTTGAAGATTTATGATTTGCCATTATGTTTCTTTATAATAAAAAATTTGCAGTCCGTAGGGGAATCGAACCCCTGTTACCGGGATGAAAACCCGACGTCCTAACCGCTAGACGAACGGACCGTTTTATTGTTTAGCGGATGCAAAAGTAAAAACAATTTTTATATTGCAAAAAAAATCAATAAAAATTTTTATGTTATTTTATATTTTTCCCCAATCTAAAAGTCGTTTTTCTCCTGATATATTTCGAATGTCAGAAATATCTTGTGAAACTTCAAGTGTTCCGCAATATTTTCCTACTGAATCTCTGACCGCATAATAGTTTATTAAAATATATTTTTCATTGAGTTGAATCCAAAATGAAGCTACATTTTTTTCTTCAGATTTGAAAGCCGAAATAATTTTGTTAAC
>DYOF01000234.1 GCA_020720665.1 Acetofilamentum sp.
TGAAATTTTTCTGCTAAATTTGTCAGTGCACTGCACTCATGCAGGGCACACACATCGCATATAGCGGTCAGTGGCTGGTGGGTAGCTTGCTTCGTTCCATTCGCTTCGCTCACTACACTACGAAAGCCACCCAAAACACACCGCCGTATATGCGTTTCCGTTATGCAGTAAAAAATAGATGACAATTGAGATTTGAATAGAAATTGAAAAAATTTGAAAAATATTAGTAAATTTGCATTTAAAGATAAACCTTAAAATTTATTGATTATGACAGAATTAAAAGTTCAAATAGATGATACTCTGATAAAAACATATGGATATGCTGAAATTGAAAAATATCTATCTGATTTTATTTCAAAATTATATGTAAAAATTTCTGCAAATGAAATGCTAAAAGGACTTCAAGAAATTGACCTTGAAAATGATGAAAAATGGAATGTAGCAAGAGATTTAGCGTGGAAACAAGAAAGTTATAGATATGCAAAATTTTTACCTGTAATTTGATGAGAGATTATATCATAGACGCTAATGTTTTAATGAGTATAATAATCAGTGGGAAAGCAATATACAAACCACTTCTTGATTATTATAATTTCATTATGCCCGAATTCGGACTTGTTGAAATTGACAAGTAAAGAAATTTAATTTTTGAGAAATCTAAAATGCAATCCAATGAATTAATAACTTACAGTTATTCAGTATTTTCATCAATTACAATTTTGCCAAATTATGTGATGAATGACGAAATAATGAAAACTGCAATTGAACTTGTGAAAGAAGTTGATATTAAAGATGTAAGTTATATTTCATTAGCAATGCAATTAGATTTAGTTTTATTATCTCGTGATAAATCACTAATTGAAGGAGTTAGAAAGCGTAAATTCAAAAAGATAATGCATTTTGATGAATTTTTAAGAAATGTTTAACAAGATGATTAACCGGTGCATAATCGAGTAGACTGCCGATAGACTAAAACCTAAATTGAGCGATTTAATTTTATGTTGATTGAATTTAGGCCATTAAAAAG
>DYOF01000149.1 GCA_020720665.1 Acetofilamentum sp.
ATAAGTATTCAATTTGCAGATTATTAATTAATTAAAGATATTTGGACAGATGAAAAAATATTTCAGAAATTATTTTTTATTAATTTTTATAATCGGTTTAAATTTCCGACTATTTGCCCAGCATGATACCGATTCATTAAAAAATATATTAATGATATGGGAAATGCCCGATCATTTCACTAAAAAATATGTTAAGTTACAAGACAGCATAACGGAAACATTTCATTTACACACAAAAGAAGAAAAAAACAGCATATTAAATTCAAATTTAGGAAATATCGGTTCGGCTTCAATTTCAGATATTTTTATTAATCGTGAAGACAAATTTAATCGTTCTTTTATTTTTATAAGTCCTTATCATCTTTATTTTAACGGAAGTCAAAAAATTAATTACTTTAATACACGACGTCCGTTTACATCAATCATGCACACAACATCAACAAAAATAAGAAATATACAAACGATTAATTTTATTCATACACAAAATATAAATCCGAATTTTAATATTGCAGTTATTTTTGATTTTTTGACCTCATTAGGACAATTTACTCAAAATGAAGAAACTCATATAAATACTTCTGAAATCAGTTTAAATTATACAAAAAACAAATATTCAGTTTTTGCAACTTACAACTTTAATAAAACGAATAACCAAGTCAGCGGCGGGTTTATTGATACCATCGGAAGTAATACAGAAGTTCCGACTCCGTTTATGGATGAAGGAAATTTAAAAATCGGAGACCAAGAATTGTCTGTTACACAGATATATAAAAAAGGAAATTATAAAAACATTTCATATAAAGACACTGTAATTAAAGTGCTTGAACCTAAAATCAGTTTGGCTCATAACATTAATTTTTATATTCGAAAACGAATTTATTCAGATAAAGAAGCACCCGGAAGTAAACTTTTCAGTAATTTTTATTATCAAGAAGGCTTAACTATTGATTCAATTTCTCTGACAGGAATGTCAAATTCTGTCAGATTCGGCAGTGAAGAAATTTTCGAAGAAAAAAATAAATTTGGATTTTCAATAATTTCAGAATCAGACTTTAAAAAATATTTTAACTTTAAAGAATACATCAGCACTGATAATTCAAAAACTTTTTTTGAGAATAATATTAAAACAGAAATTTATTCGAATCAATTATTCAAACTCGAAACATTTGTCAACTTTCAATATTTTTACACCGGATTCAGAAAAAATGATTTACGTACCGAATTAAATATCCGAAAAAATACAATAGGTTCAAATTTAATGAGTTTTAATTTTAATGTGAAACATTCCCTTTTTAATCCTGATTATTTTGAGCAGAATTTTTATTCAAATCATTATCGATGGGAAAACGATTTTCAAAAAACTTCGCGAACCGATATAGAACTCTCTGCTGATTATCAGAAATATAAATTTTCAGCCTTGTTTAATTTGGCAGCAATAAAAAATCACATTTATTTCGGACCGGTTTCTCAACCCTTACAATTTGATTTATATTTAACGGTATTAACAGCAAACCTTACAAAAACATTCGACTTAAACCGATTAAAAATTGTAAATTCCGTATATTGGCAAAAATCATCAGATGAAAATATAATTTCACTTCCCGAAATAGCCTTGTACCACTCTGCGTATTTAAAATTCAAATATCATGATAATTTACTAACTTATTTCGGTTATGATGTTTATTATTCAACTATATATAAATCAAGTAGTTTTAATCCGGCAATCGGTCAGTTTTATTTTGAAAATAATTCGGCTACGGTTATAGGAAATTATCCTTACGTCAGTTTATTTATAAATATGAAAATTAAAAAGAACGTTATGATTTCTTTAAGTTTTAAACATGTAAACGCTGAATTGTTATCGATTAAATATCCGGTTCAGATAAATCATTACCCTGCTTTTGGCCGCTTGTTCAAATTTGCAGTCAGATGGACATTTAAGAACTAATTTTGAGTTCTGTATAAAAATTATTTTTTAGTTTTATCGGACATCAATAATTTAAAAACAATATTTATCCAATTCCGATTTTTATCGGACATCAATGATTAAAAATAATATTACAATGACATAATTTCAGATTTTCAGATAATTTTGTAGTTCTTTTTTTATTAACGAATAAGATATCTAAAAGTTTTACAATTAAATGAAACCCGCATATATATTTCTGCTAATTTTTATTACCGTTCAAAGCTATTCACAAAATTATGATAAAAATTATTTCGATTCTCCGGTAAAAATTCCGATTCGTTTAGCAGGAAATTTTGGCGAAATAAGACCGAATCATTTTCATTCCGGAATTGATATAAAAGTTCCTTACGCAGGTCTTCCGATTTATGCTCCGGCTGACGGATATGTATCAAGAATCAGAAAATCAGCCGACGGATACGGAAATGCTTTATATATTACACACCCCAACGGGTTAATGACGGTTTACGGTCATCTCCGAAATTTTATAAAAATATTAGAAAACTATTCAGACAGTATTCAATATGCACAAAATGAGTTTGAATTTACAAATTATCCTACATCCGGAAAATTTAATTTTAAAAAGGGCGAATTAATTGCTTTTGCAGGAAACACCGGAAGATCATACGGTCCTCATATCCATTTTGAAGTAAGAGAAGCCGAAAAAGATGTTCCGATTAATCCCTGTTATTTCAATTTTAATATTACCGATAATATAAAACCCAAAATATTCAATATTGCAGCTTTTGCATTAAGTGAAAACGGAACAATAAACAATACATCAAAAAAAATAATTTTAAAACCTGTTAAAAAAGGCAATAATTACTTTATAAATGAATTGGTTGAATACTCAGGAAATCTTGGTTTTGCAATAAGAGCAAATGATTATATGAATTCGGTTAAAAATTCGCAGGGAATTTACTCCTTGAAATTATTTGTTGACGATGAATTGATTTACCATCATCAATTAGATAGAATCAGTTTTGAAGAAACTCGTTATATAAACAGTTTTATTGACTTTGAAGAACGTCAAATCAGCAATTTAAAATATCAAAAATGCTATATTGAACCGGGTAATAAACTTGACATTTATAAATTTGATAAAAATAAAGGAATTATCAATTATATTGACGAGCAAATTCATCAGGTTAAAATTGAAGTATCTGATATTTACGGCAATAAGACTTATGTTTATTTAAAAATAAAAGGAAAAGCATTAAATAATAATAAGTCAGAAAAAAAATTATGGTTATTTGATGCCTATCAATATTTTGAGAAAGATGATTTCAGAGCATATTTTAAAAAAGAATCATTATACACAAATATTGAACAGTTTTTTAACACAACATCCGGAACCGGTATGTATAATTCGGTAATATACACTCTCTCAAATTACTATACGCCGATACACGAACCGATACATATTGCTATTAAAGCAAACAAATTAGCTAAAGAACTAATTCCTAAAGCATTGATTATACATATAGACGAATCCGGAAAATTAAATCCTTTAGATACAGATTTTATGAACGATTTTTTTATTGCACAAACAAATGAATTCGGAAATTTTGCAATTACTGTCGATACAATACCGCCGAATATTGAAGAAGAAAATTTTACCTCTGAAAAGAATTTCACAAACCAAGATAAAATTTCGTTTCTGATTTCTGACAATTTATCAGGAATTAGAAATTATAATGCAAAAATAGACAACAATAATATTATTTTTACGTATGATAAAAAAAACAAAAGAATTTTTTATATATTTGATAATCATATCGAATTTAATAAATCACATAAGCTGACAATAACAATTTTTGATAAAAAATTCAATAAAAAAGTTTATGAAACAGTTTTTTTTAAGTAGATTGCATCAAAATTAATTTTCAAATGAAAGTATTAATTGTTGAAGACGACAGCGCATCAAGATTTTTTTTAGAGAGTTTATTATCAGCCAACAAGTTCGATTTTAAGTCGGCGGCAAACGGAATTGAGGGCTTAAACATATTTGAAGAATATCAACCGGATATAATATTATCAGACATCCAAATGCCTGTTATGGATGGTTTAGAACTCTTAGAAGCAATCAGAGATAAAAAATCGGACACAATTATAATTATTATAACTGCTTTCGGAACAGAAAATTACGCAATTCAAGCACTTCATTTAGGGGCAAATAATTATTTAAAAAAACCGATATCATCGCAAGAATTACTAAGATTACTTAAAAAGTATCAAGCAATTATTACCTGCAAATATTCTCCGGATGCCCTTCCCGGAAGACTTGTAAATAGAAAATTTACATTTGAATTTAATACAGAATTTAACAAAATCCCTAAAATTGTCGATAAAATTATTGTTGAATCGTATCTTGAAATTGATGATAATGAAAAAGTAAATGTTGAACTCGGCCTTGTTGAGTTAATTACAAATGCCATAGAACACGGAAATTTAAATATTGATTACTTTGAAAAACAAAAAGCCTTAGATGACGGTACGTTCTCTGAATTATATAATGAACGAATGAATAATCCGGTTTTTAAAAACAGAATAATTACTGTTGATTTTATTGAAGATTCAGAAAAATATCAATGGACAATTACAGACGAAGGAAACGGATTTGATTGGCACCAACTGCCGGACCCCACTGATGAACAACATATTCTGCAATTAAACGGAAGAGGAATTTTTATTTCACAATTTTTATTCGACAAAATTGAATATTTCGGAAACGGTAATGTTGTAACTGCAACAAAAAAAATTAATAAAACGAATTAATTGCGATTCTTATTAATGTTAAAAATTGTTAAAAATTTCTATTTAATAATAAACTTGTAAAAATTTCGTTCCATTGATAAATACTTAATAATCATTAATAAAATTGCTTATGAATAAACCGTTTACTTTTATTTATTTTAAGGTTTATACTAAAAAAAAATCAAGTTTTGTTTTTATCAATGAAAATGAAAATTCATTAAACCGAATTTATTCAAAATGTTCAACAGCATTAAATTTTTTCAGTGTAAAACCCGATGATAAAGTTGTTAACAAAATTCTAAAACAACTTGATTTATAATGTATAAAACCGTCATAAATTGAACCGCCGTTTGGCGGTTTTTTTTTGCCTGTTTTTTATAAATTTGTTGCTTTAAATTTCGTATGACTGTATAATAATATTAACCGATGAAACACCCGGGTAAAACGATTTTTACACACAAAATACTAAATATATTAACCACAGAGTTCACAAATAATTCACAAAGGA
>DYOF01000235.1 GCA_020720665.1 Acetofilamentum sp.
AAATTGTTTTTTCAAAGAACATATTATTGTTCATTGTCTTTTAATATTTGCTCAATGTGTCCTTTTAATTTAGGTAAGAAATTAAGCACCGTATCCCAAACTATCCAAATATCGACACCTATATAATCGTGAATCAGCACATCTCGCATACCTGCAATGTGTTTCCATGGAATATCCGGGTTGTCAAATTTGAATTCAGAAGATAATTTTTTAGTTGCTTCTCCGATAATTTCAAAATTTCGAATAACTGCATCTTGTGCCATCTCGTTTTGCAAAAAGTCGTCTTCGGACAAATTTTCGGTATATGAAAAAATTTTCTCTATACATGTTTTTATGTGTTCGAGATATAACAGGTTATTTTTTTGCATCGAAAATTACAATTAAATCATTGTCAATAAAAGGTTTAATTTTCGAGTGAACGGATTTTTGTGTAACTAAATCTACTCGAATGTTTAATAATTCGGTCAAACTCATTTTAATTTCGACTAAATCAATCAGAGTCAGGCGTTTTTTGAATGATACGAGTATATCCAAATCGCTTTCAGGGGTTTGTTCGTTTCGTGCATACGAGCCGAATACTCCGATAAAATCAGGGTCGTATTTAATGAGATTATCAATGATATTTTGTTTGAACAGCGAAGTCATTTTTATGAAAAATTGATTTATTAAAAATAGTTCGTTTATAGATATTGTTTGTAATAAAATGATTGAATATCTGATTATATGCGAATTAAGTCTTCTATTTCTGTGGATTTTATCTGAGAATTTAAAAAAAACACGAGGCGAAATTAGCTATATCATAAAGTATTTTAATGCGATACGGAAACAAATAACAAGGTATATTTCGAAAAATTGATTCGGAAAAGTTTGTATATCTGTATAATCTGACATATAAAAAAAATACGACTCACTCCAAATTCTACGTTGCAAAAGTAGTTTGATTTGGCGTAAGTCGCAAATAAACGGACTGATAAAATCAGATTTCCGGATATGTTATACAGAATGTAATTTATTTAAAAC
>DYOF01000020.1 GCA_020720665.1 Acetofilamentum sp.
GACAGATGAAAAAATTCTTGATTTGGGGCGGTATAATTATTATTGTTGCTTTTTCCGGCTTTATGACATTTGTTTACTTTATTAATTTCAGCGAAGGAGAGCGAACCGGCGAGCTGATTAAATTTAGTAAAAAAGGCGTTTTGTTTAAAACATGGGAAGGTGAAATAAGCCAGGGGGTTTCTCAAGAAAACCACTTTTCTTTTTCGGTTTTAGACAGTAACAAAGAGGTTATTGAAACCTTAAAGAAAATTACCGGAAAAGTACGTTTAAGCTATAAAGAAAAATACAGAACGTTTGCTTGGTGGGGCGATACAAGATACTTTATTATAAGTGCCGAACCTATTAATAATCAAACAAAAACAGAGGACGCCGATTTTGATAATGAAAATAAGCGTTTAAAACAACGCATAGAAGAGCTTGAAAAAGAACTTTATGAATTAAAATATAAAAACAAATAACAAAATTTTGCTCTTTATCTATTTACAATAAGCATCTATTAACATGTGAGCTGCCGGATGTTTTAAACTTTTGGCTTTATTTAAAGCGTTACAGGCTTCTTCTTTTTTATTTAATATAATCAATAATTTTCCTTTTGATAAATATGCATCGGCAAATGTGGGGTTTAATTCTGTTGTTTTTTCATAGTCTTGAACAGCTCCTTCATAATCTCCCATTATTTGTCTGGCTACAGCTCTGTTCAAATATGCAGAATAATGAGAGGGATTAAGTTCTATCGACTTATTAAAATCAACCATCGCTTCTTTTAATTCTCCTTTTAATGTTTTGGCACGTCCTCGGTTTGAATATACTGTTGCTTCATTTGGTGAATTGGTTAAGGCTGTGTTAAAATCTGCTATTGCCCCGTCGTAATCCTGTAATTTGCCTTTTGTTATACCTCTGTTTGAATAGTAATCTACTAAATTTTCAACAGAATTTTGTGCTGATTTTAAATCAATTGCTAAATTATAATCTTTAAGTGCTTCTTCTAATAATCCTAATTCTGCTTTCGCATTTGCTCTCTGGTGATATGCATCGGTAAATTGACCGTCAAATGCAATTGCTTTATTATAATCATCAATCGATGAAATTATAAGGTTTGTATCTTGTTTTATTTTTCCTAATTCAAAGACCGAAACACCTCTGTTATAAAAAGCATTTCGATAATCCGGTTTTCCTTCAATTGCTTTTGTGAAATTCTTAACCGCATCCTCCCTCAAATTAACAGCATCAGCAACTCTGTTTTCTTCCGTCGCTTTTACTGCCTGCTTATCTCGAAGGCTTCCTAAGTTATTCCACGCCATTACGGAATTAGGAGATTTTTCAAGCGTATCAGTCCAAAGGGTTTCACTGTTTTGCCAAATTTGTGATCTTAATATCGTTAGTGTAAATAAAAATACAGAATATAATCCGAATGTTACAAAAATGAATTTTTTTAATTTCTCTTTTTTTTCTGTGAGCCAAAAAATTCCGACAGACAGTACAATAAAAAACCCGATTGAGGGTATATAAGAATATCTGTCTGCAAAAACGGCACTTCCTACCGGAATAAATTGTAAGAGCAGTGCTATGTTAATTACAAAAAACAGAGTTCCGAAAACAAGTATTGACTTTCGCCTTTTTACAGCATTGATAAACAAATAAATAATTAACCCTACCGGTAAAAGCATGAAATAATAATACCACGGTATTGTTTGATGAATGATATCAGGATACGGATATATTGCAGCTAAATTAATCGGTAAAATCAACTTAAAAACATACTGCATAAAAGCGAAAGACGCTATTCCTATGCGTTGTATTAAGTCATAGCCTTGTTCATCAACTAATGCTTCGCTTTCTTTTTGAGCCCCTATTGCAATAATTCCGAAATAAACAGCCAAAAACAGAAACGGTATTTTTTCAAGAATAATTTTTATGTCCGTAAGTTTTCTTTTTTTGAACCAATCTATTAATATAATTGTAACAGATAAAGAAACGGCTTGTCCTTTTGAAAATAACGAAAAAAGAAATAATAAAACCGCAAACAGATACCAAACGATATTTTTTTTGTCAATATAAAGGATATAGCTTATAAGAGACGCAACAAAAAAGAATGCATAAAGAACATCTTTACGTTCAGAAATCCATGCAACAGATTCAACATGAAGGGTATGTATTCCGAATAAAAGAGCCGCAAAAAAAGCAATATTTCTATTTTTTATCAGAAGTAAAATCAAGAAGAAAATTAAAACACTTACTAAAATATGTAAAACTAAGTTGGTTACATGAAACATTAAAGGTTTTATTTCTCCGTTTTCATTCTCCCCTCCCAAAGCATAATCAATTGATAAAGAAATCATTGAAAGCGGATGATAATTTCCCATGTAATACGTTTCGGTGTTAAACAGTGTCTTAAGGTTTTCTTTATTTAATTCTTTTAAAAACGGGTTTTGATTTATATAAAACTCGTCGTCCCACGACGTAATTTCGTTATCGAAAGTCGGATAGTATGCCGTAAAAGAAAGCAGCACTATTAATAAAAGAAACAAACTGTTTAATTTCAATTTCTTATTGCCGGATTCGTTTGCTTTGCTTTGTGTTGTTTTTATTTTATCAACCGGATTTCCCCTTTCTCTTTTCATAGTTACTTGTTATATAGCATTTTATAATGTTCAATATTGGCTTCAATAAACCTATCTCCTACGATTTTAAATCCATATTTTTCATAAAAACGAACAACTGCCGATTGGGCATTCATATAAATTTTTTGGTTTGTCGGTAACAACTCGTTTAAAATGTACTCCATTAATTTTGCTCCTGCATTTTTTCCTCTGTATTCTTTGTAAACAGCAAACCGTTCTAATTTTATTCCTTCTTCTGTATATCTTCTTCTACCGGTGCCTATCGGTTTTTTATCAGCAAAAACAAGATAATGAATTGCTTCCTCGTCCAAGCCGTCATATTCAATTTCTTTTGAAACATTTTGTTCTTCAACAAATACCGTCGTTCTTATTTTAAAGGCTTCGTTTAGTAGTTCTGTATTTTTCGAATTAAATCTGATAACATTTATTTCCATTATAATAGATGTTTTTTTAGAATCTCAGTACTGAACTGCCACAATTTTGTTTGTATTTCTTTGTCATAGCTAATCGGATTGCTTTGCATGGGCCTTCTGTTTTCTAAATATAAGCCGCTCATTTGATCTGTAACTGAGCTTTCGGCAGCATATATTAAATTTTCGGCACCTTCAATAACCGGTGCCCCTCCGCTCCATGCCGCATTTAATAGTTTTGTTTCTATTACTCCGGGATGTAAACAATTTGACTTTATATTTTCTCCTTCTGTAAGTTCTGACAATTTATAGGCATGTAGAATATTTAATAATTTTGATAAGGAATAAGCACTGTTTCCGGAATATTTACTCTCCCCTTGCAGGTTATCAAAATCTATTGATGTGCCGTGTATCATAGAACTCACGTTCAAAATTTTTGCTAATTCAGCATTTTCTAAAACCGGAATGAGTTTTTGTGTTAATAAAAAATGAGCCAAATAATTAACCTGAAAGGACATTTCAAAACCATCAACCGTTATTTCTCTTTCGTGATAATAACCTGCTGCGTTATTAAATAATATATCAATTTTTGAAAATCGTTCATTAATTATATCTGCCATTTTGCAAACTTCTTCTAATATTCTGAAATCTGCTTTTATACTAAACACATTTACTTTACCTGAAAACGCTTCAATTTCTTTTTTGGTGTTTTCAATTCGTTGTTGATCTTTTCCGTGTATAATTATTTCTGCACCTTTTATTGCTGCTTGTTTTGCCGTTTCTTTTCCTATTCCGTCTGTTGAACCGGTTATTAATATTACTTTCTGATTAAGATTCATTTTATAGATTTAGATAAACATTCTTACTTTCTTTTTATAATTGATATATTCATTTCCATATAGTTTTTCACATTCTTTTTCTTCCGCTCTTGCAATAAAATAACTTGTAAAGAAATGAAGTAACGCAACCGATAATAATAATATTGAAGCTCCGCTTACAGAAATTCCTGTTGAAATTATTAAAAAAGATAAATATATCGGATGTCTTGATAATTTATATATTTTTTCTGTTACCGGTTTATTATATTCAGAAACAGCAAAATAAAACATTGAAACAAAAAATAATAATATTCCGAGTACAAATAAGGTAAATCCAACAATAAAAACTATCGAATTTAATTTAACAGGAACAAAAATAGTTAAAATAAAAAATATAAAATAAAGAACATGATTTGCATTTGATATATATAAAATTTTAGGAACGTTCAAAAATCGCGATAAATTGTGTCTCGGAAACATTAAAATAATTGCGGTATTTATTATAAAGTAAAATACTGTAAACCACCATAAATTATATATCCCGAAATGTATATCTGTAAAAAAATTCATCGCTCACAAAAATAATAATTATTTAAAAATAAATTATTTTTGTAATTTAGTCAGTTCGTTTCAAAACTTTTTTATGAAAACATTTTATTATTTGTCAATTTTCATTTTTTTAAGTATCACTGCTTGTAAAAATTCTTCCGACTCAGAAAATTCTTCGGACAGTTCTGTTCAATCCGTTGAGCGATCAGATGAAGACAAAGCATTAGATGCCGTAATAAAATTGCAAGAATTTAAAGATGTTAACGAACAAATAAAGGCAATTACAAACGGTAAACAAGAAGCAACATTTATTATCAATGCTCCTTCTGAAGATCATTCTGAATATTACATACAAGTGGGTTATAACCAAGAACAATGGTTCGAAAATATGTATATTTTTATAGTTGACCCAAAAACTTTTGACGTATCTATTGAAGACCTTATTGAAGGCGATGTTGTTCCTATAGAAACATGGCGACAAAGAGAAGAGCGAAGATAATTAACGATACGGTTCAAAATTTTTTCATGGGACATCATCATAAAATACTTACTTTCAAAACATTTACTCTGTTAATACTCTTTATAACCTTATGTTTTTCTGAGTCTTACGGTCAATCTGCGGTTGATTCTGTTGATTTAAACAAAGTTTACCAAAAAAGAAAAAAAAAGTTTGTAAAAAATAAATACTTAAAAAACCTGAATTCATTTAATCAACTGCTCCCTACCTGTTATAAAACTTCCGATTCATCAAATTTTAATCTGCAAATTGATGAATATTATATTAACAAAAGTATAAATACCGTTTGGAATCAATATAAGAATATAGATTTGAAACAATCATATTCAGGAAATCTTGTAAAATTTGGTTTTTTATATTGTAAAACGGAAAACAAAATTATTTATTCCGGAGATAAATCATACCGCGGCATGAGAGAAGGACAGGTTGTTTTTATTCGTTTAGATTTATTGAAGGGAATAAAAAAATTAGTTGTAGCTTATGAAATTACCGAAATTGATGAGACTCATAAAACAATTCAGTTTTGTTATATAAAAAACGGTATTTCAGAAGGTTCGCAAAAGATTTTTCTTTCAGAAACACCAAACGGAAATACAAAAATAATACACAAAACATTTTTTAAAAGCAATTCAAAATTCCGAGATAAACGAATTTATCCCGGTTTTCATAAAAGGGTAATAACCGAATTACACCAAAATTTAATAAACTCGCTACATTAAATATATTTTACTTGAAAAAACAATTCGTTTTTATACTGTTCGTTTTAATTATAACTATACCGTTTCCTGTTAGTTATATAAAACTTCACTATGAAAAAGAAACTGTCAGAAAAATTGTAAAAAATAAAATAATTAAATCGCTTAATAAAAAAGATTTGAGTCTTTTAATATTCTCAAAAGAAGAAATTTTGAAAATATTACCTAAAAACGAAAAAGAATTTTTGTATCAACAAAAAATGTATGATGTTGTTGATTATAAAGTTACAAACGATTTTGTTTATCTTTGGTGTTATGAAGATTACAAAGAAAGTAAAATATACAAACAAATTTTTGATACGGTTAATGCGTTTTTGGGAAAACATTCAAAAAAAAATGAAACAAATAATCTTATTTTAAAATTTTTTAATAACTTATTTTTTCAAACAGACAGTTTGTTTATAAATGCACAATTCGGAAAATTAATTCCCTGTTATTTTAAATTTGATAAAAAATTATTTTCATATATAATTCCGCCTACGTTTCCTCCTCCAAAAAACAGTTAAGCAATTTATTTTTTAATCCGACTGAACTTCAAAATATTACAGCCGGCTTTTTTATTATTTTTATTTAATTGTTTAACATTTTATTTTAACACAATGAAATACATCTGTTTTATAATTTTTACAATTATTTCTGCACAATATTCATTTTCACAAATATTAAGCATAAAAGATTCTGACACAAAAAATCCTGTTTCTTTTGCCGTAATTTTAGATGAAGCGACTAAAACATACGTAACTGCAAATGCACAAGGACAAGTAGATATTTCTGCTTTTGAAAAAAAAGAAACCATTGAAATTCGTTCTTTCGGATATAAAGCTTTAGTTACTACGTTTTCTGAGCTTAAAGCATCCGAGTTTGAAGTGTTTTTAGAAGTATCTAACTTACATCTTGACGAAGTTGTTATTTCAGCAACGGGCTGGCATCAAATTTCAGGAAATGTCCCTTCTAAAATTATTTCAATTTCTCCGAAAGATATTGCCCTTCAAAATCCGCAAACTGCAGCCGATTTATTAGCAGCAAGCGGATATGTTTATATTCAAAAAAGTCAACAAGGCGGCGGAAGCCCTATGATAAGAGGTTTTGCTACGAACAGATTATTATATACTATTGACGGAATAAGAATGAATACCGCAATTTTCAGAGGCGGAAATATCCAAAATGTTATCAATGTTGATCCGTTTACTGTCGAACACACCGAAATTCTTTTCGGAACCGGTTCTGTTATATACGGAAGCGATGCTATAGGCGGAGTAATGAGCTTTCAAACACTTACACCCCGGTTTTCTCTTACTGAAAAGCCGATGATATCAGGAAATGCCGTAACAAGATATTCTTCTTCCAATAAAGAGAAAACCGGTCATTTTGATATTCACGTCGGTTGGAAAAAATGGGCTTTTGTTACAAGCATAAGTGCTTGGGATTTTGATAATTTAAAACAAGGAAGTAAGGGTCCGGAAGAATATTTAAAACCTTTTTATGTTCAACGTACGGACAGTTCTGATCATGTAATTTTTCAAAATGACCCCTTACTTCAAATTCCTTCCGCTTATTCACAATTAAATTTAATGCATAAAATTCGGTTTAAACCTAATGATAAATTGGATTTACAATTTGGGTTTCATTATTCCGAAACATCTCCTTACGGCAGATATGACAGGCATAACAGAATGAAAAATGATTTGCCGAGATATGCAGAATGGAATTACGGACCTCAAAAATGGATGATGAATAATTTGAATATCGTTCTTTCAAATCCTAATATTTTTTATGACCAATTAACTTTACGAACAGCCGTTCAATTTTTTGAAGAAAGCAGAATTGATCGTTCCTTCAATAATGTTTCACAAACAACTCAAACAGAAACCGTTGATGCATATTCCGCTAACATTGATTTTATTAAACCATATGCTAAAAAGAATTCATTATTTTACGGTATTGAATATGTTATAAATAAGGTTGCATCTGACGGGTTTATTACGGATATTTCAACAAAAGTTATTGAAAACGGTCCGTCAAGATATCCTCAATCCATATGGAGTTCTGCGTCTGCATATATTAATAATGAATTTAAAATATCCGATAAATTTTTAATCTTAGGCGGAATCAGATACAGCAAATTTATGTTAAATGCAGATTTTGATACAACATTTTATCCGATACCGTTTACAGAAGCATCCATAAACAACGGAGCGTTAACCGGAAGTGTCGGAAGTGTTTTCCATGCTACAAAAACCTTTGTTATTAATACAAATTTCGGAACAGCTTTCAGATCTCCTAATGTTGATGATTTAGGTAAAATTTTCGATTCGGAGACGGGAACAGTTACCGTTCCTAACAAAGATTTAAACGCTGAATATGCTTATAATTTTGATATAGATGTTGCTAAAACGATTAATGACTTTTTAAAAATTGACGTTTCTGCATTTTATACAATTTTGCAAAACGCTTTAGTAAGAAGAGATTTTACACTAAACGGAGCCGACAGTATCATGTATGACGGTGAACTCAGTAAAGTTCAAGCAATCCAAAATGCTGCCGTTGCTAATGTTTACGGAATTCAAGCCGGTATAGAAATTAACTTATCCAACGGTTTTCTGTTATCGTCTGATGTAAGCTATCAAAAAGGTGAAGAAGAGTTAGATGACGGTACAATCAGCCCGTCCAGACATGCAGCTCCGCTATTCGGGAACTCAAAACTCTGTTATCGTTCAAACAAACTTAACATTCAACTTTATAGCATTTATCAAGCAGAAAAAAACTATGAAGAACTGGCAGAAGAAGAAAAATATAAAGATGAAATTTATGCAAAAGATGAAAACGGGAATAACTATTCTCCTGCATGGTACACATTAAATTTTAAATCAATGTATCAAGTTTCTGAAAACGTTTCGCTTAGCGCCGGAATTGAAAATATAACCGACCAAAGATACAGAACATACAGTTCGGGTATTTCAGGAGCCGGCAGAAATTTCTTTTTGTCTTTTAAGCTTAGTTTTTGATTTTTTTTCTCAATAAAAGACCTGTTTTTAAACGGGTCTTTTTTTATATATATATCAGTTTTTCTAAAATATAATCTTCAATAAACTTTCCTTTTGCACTTGTTTTCAGCATATTACTGTCAATTATTAAATACTTATCTAACACAAATTTTTTAGATTGTTTTAAAATATATTCATAATATGTTTGTCCGAAATTGTATTTTATTTTTTCTAAATCGGTTCCCCAAATTGTTCTTAATGTTGTAATAATATAATCGTTATATTGTTCTGAAAGACTTAGGATTTCTTTGGTATAGTAATCACAATCTTCGCTTACACCTTTCATATATTGTTTCATATTTGACACATTAAATTGTCTTGAAATTAAATTGTATGAATGTGCCGAAACGCCAATTCCTATGTAAGGTTTTTCTTGCCAATAGGCCGTATTGTGCCTCGAAAAAAAACCTTTTTTGGCAAAGTTTGATGTTTCGTAATGAATATATCCGTGTATTTCTGCAAGTTTTTTCAATAGTTTAAATTGTTCTAAACTTTCTTCTTCCGTTATTTCTTTTAGTTTTCCTCTCTTTAGTAAATTTCCGAAAACAGACTTCGGTTCATAGGTCAAATGATAAGCGGAAAGATGTGGTATTTCTAATTTAAAAAATTCATTCAAATTATATTCCCAGTTTTCAATTGTTAAACCCGGTAATCCGTATATTAAGTCCCCGCTAATATTATTGAAACCGGCATTTTTTAAAAATTTAATTGACTCATAAATATCCGAAGCGTTATGTCTTCGGTTCATTTGCTTTAAATCAGAATCAAAAAATGATTGAAAACCGATACTTAAACGATTAATATCCGTTTTTTGTAAGTTATTTACATATTCTTCCGTTAAATCGTCCGGATTTGCTTCAAGTGTTATTTCTGCGTCATTTGTAAGAGAAAAAAGACTTTTTATTTCGTTTAAAATTAATTGAATTTCTTTATAATTTAAAGTACTTGGTGTACCTCCTCCGAAATAAATTGTTTCTACTTCTTTTTTTATTATATAATTTTGCCTCTGTTTTAATTCTTTTAATAAGCTATTAATGTATTCTGTTTTTTGCTTAATTGTTGTAACTGTATAAAAATCACAATAACTGCATTTTTTTAAACAAAAAGGGATATGCACATAAATTCCTGACATATATGATTTTAAGACATTATTATAAAAGTATAATCTGCTTTTTCGTTATTATATTTTTAAGTTTAATTCCTGCTCAAAAATCTTCTGATTTGATCTTCGCTTTTCCGCATATTGATAAGCCGGTTCATTTTTTAATGTATTTTGTTCTCTTTATTATCGTTATGAAAGACTTAAAGAGAAATAATAAAGAAACGAAAAGGTTTATAATCTTTACCATTCTGATAATAATCCTTTTCTTGAGTATAATAATTGAATTTATTCAAGAATTTTTTATTCCCGGACGTTTTGGAAGTTTTATTGATGTTTTGGCGAATTTATCCGGTTTAATTATTGCCGTTTTCTTTTACTTTAAAACAACTATATTTTCAAAAAAACATCTAATTCTTTGATTCCTTCGGCAAAATCTCCGATAGTTTGTTCTTTAAATGTTTCTTTTAATTTTTCTCTTACTTTATGAGATTTTTTCATAAAAGGACAAAGTTTTGCATACTCCGGGTTGTTTTCACAAATTTTTACACCGATTAAACAGTCATCAAATACATCTGTTCCGTCAATAATTTCAACAATATCATACAAGCTTATTTGGCTTGCCTGTTTTGCTAAACTAAAACCGCCGTTCGGTCCTTTTATTGAATTTAAAATTTTATGTTTGGCAAGCGATTGCATTATTTTTCCTAAAAACGGACCGGGCAAATTTAATTCTTCTGATATCTTTTTAATACCTATCTTTTCATCTTCTTTTTCATGAACAGCCATGTATATCATAGCTCTTATTCCATATTTACAAGTATTTGATATCATTAAATTTATTGATTGATTAACGAATATAATAAAAAAATATTGACAGAAATGCTATCTTTTTAATTTATTTAAAGGTATTTTTTCTATCCTGTTAATATGTCTGCCTCCTTCAAATTCTGTATTAAGAAATGTAGTTAATATTTCGAATGCAATTTCTTTACTGACAAAACGAGCAGGAATTGCACAAATATTAGCATCATTATGAAATCTTGCTAATTCGGCAATTTCAGTATTCCAACATAGAGCCGATCGAATTCCTTGGTGTTTATTTACCGTCATATTAATTCCGTTTCCGCTTCCGCACAATGATACACCGTAATCATACTCTTTTTTTTCAACAGCATCTGCCAAAGGATGTGCATAATCAGGATAATCAACACTTTCTTTTGTAAATGTACCAAAATCTTTTATTTCAAATCCTTTTGTTATTAACATTTCAATTAAAAACATTTTTATATCAAATCCGGCATGATCGCTTGCAAATGCTATTTTTTTCATAGTTTTAATTGAGCGTTATAAAAAACGATACAAAATTATATATTTATATCTAATTATAAGTTTTTTTATTTTTGATACTAATTAATTTTAATATTTGTTTACAATTTTAGTAATAAAAAATTAAAACTTAATTTTGTAAATTGAAAATTATTTCAATACAAAAAGAGTTGAATACTAAGCAAATTTTATTTTAAATTTTTTCTATATTTTTTTAACAAACAATTAAAAAATTTTATCAAATAAGTTTTCAACTTTTATCGTTTTTTGTTAATACTGACAACTGTTAATAAATTATCATAAATGAATATAAAACAGTTTATTATTTTTGTTTTCTATATTAATTTATTGTTAATAATTTATTACTATTGAAAAAAACAAACAAATATTAAAATTTTTTATATACTAATTAACAAACTATTATTATCATCATTAAATTTTTTAAATAAAATAAATAATAATTATATAATGTTTAGTTTAAAAGAAGAAATTGAAAAAAACGGATTTATAAAATTTAATAATTCAGAAAATATTGATTTTGTAAAAGAAATTAATAAATTAAGGAAAGAAAAAAATGCCGTAATTTTAGCACACTATTACGTTAGCGGCGAAATACAGGACATAGCCGATTTTGTCGGTGACAGTTTAGCTCTTTCACAAAAAGCTGCGTCAACAAATGCTGATATTATTGTTTTTGTAGGTGTTCATTTTATGGCTGAAACAGCTAAGATTTTATCTCCCGAAAAAAAAGTAATTTTACCCGATTTGAATGCCGGTTGTTCATTAGCCGATTCTTGTCCGGATGACAAATTTGAGGAATTTATTAAACTTCATCCCAATCACACCGTTATTTCTTATGTTAATACCACCGCAAAAGTAAAAGCATTGACTGATATTGTATGTACATCAAGTAATGCAAAACAAATCGTTGAATCTATACCGGAAAATAAACCGATAATATTCGGACCGGACAAAAATTTAGGGAATTATATTAGTCGCGTTACAGGAAGAAAAATGTTAATTTGGGACGGAGCTTGCCATGTTCATAATGAATTTTCCTTAGAAGGAATAATTCAATTAAAAAAAGACAATCCGGAAGCCAAATTAATTGCTCATCCGGAATGTCCTTTTCAAATTCAAATTATTGCCGATTTTGTCGGTTCAACTTCGGGTTTGATAGAATATACGAATACAAATGATGCAACAACTTTTATTGTGGCAACTGAACCGGGTGTACTTCATGAAATGAAAAAAAGAAATAAACATAAAATATTTATTCCGGCACCGGGAGAAAATTACGATTGTGCTTGTAGTGAATGTAAGTATATGAAATTAAATAATATACAAAAATTATATACTTGTTTAAAGTATGAATTACCCGAAATAATAATTGATAATACTATAAGAGAAAAAGCTTATAAACCCATTAAAGCAATGTTAGATTTATCTTAAAAAAATGAAATATATAAGCTATTCAATAATCGTTTTTTCAATTTTTTTTTCCTTTGTGTTAAAATCACAAAATACAAATATTTCTGACGGTTATAATATATTTAGGTATCCGGACGGTACCATTTCAAGTGAGGGAAATATGAAAAGCGGTGTTCCCACAGGATATTGGAAATCATTTTATCCTAATGGAGTATTAAAAACAGAGGGAAACAGAAAAAATGAAAAGTTGGACAGTATTTGGAGATTTTACAGCAGAGAAGGCAATCTTACTGAAATAATTGATTATAAGGATAATTTAAAAACAGGATATAATAAAAAGTATCAATTTATAAAGGATTCATTGCATAGTGCAAACGTTTTAATATCTAAAGAATTATTTGTTAAAAATGAAAAAAACGGAAAATCATTTTATTATGACATCAAGGGAAGATTAGAAAAAACTGTAGAATATGAAAATAATTATAAGAACGGGTATGAAAAGCATTTTGATACATTAGGCAATATTATTTTAATATTAAAATATTCTTACAATAATATAACAAGTTCAGAAATATTAAATCGGTATGATTTAACCGGAAAAAAACAAGGTATTTGGAAAACATTTTTCGGAAATGAAAAGATACAGACTTATGCGAATTATGAAAACGATTTATTAAACGGTTATTATAGAGAATATAACGAATACGGAGAACTTTTAAAAACTGAATTTTATATAAACGGTAAAATACAAAATATTAGCAGTAATTCTGAAAATAAAGAAAAACTTATTTTAAAAAAGGAATTTTATACAAACGGAACTATAAAAAAATCAGGTGCTTACATTGATTCCGTACCTATAGGTATTCATAAAATTTATAATGAATCAGGTCAAGTAAGCGCTTCTCAAACCTATTCGGACGAAGGTATTAAATTATCAGAGGGTATTGTTAATAAGGAATCAAAAAAGGAAGGAAATTGGAAATATTTTTATTCAGACGGAAATATCAGTTCAAACGGAATTTATGAAAACGGACTTAAAACCGGCGTTTGGAATTACTATTTTCCTCAGGGAAAAACCGAACAAACCGGTAATTTTATTCAAGGAAAAGCATATGGGCAGTGGACATGGTATTATGAATCAGGAAAATTAAGAAGAACCGGATTGTTTAGCAAAGGAAAAGAAGAAGGTTTATTTTTTGAATTAAGTGAAGAGGGCGATACTCTATCAAAAGGTAATTATATTTTGGGTTTAAAAAATGGTGCATGGTTTAATGCAGTAAACGATTATATTGAAAAAGGCTCATATGTAAACGGCAAAAAAGAAGGTTTTTGGAATTCGTTTTATAGTGATAATGTAAAACAATACGAAGGAAATTTTATTGATGGTTATCCGGACGGAAAACATAAAAATTATTATCCGGACGGAAAAATAAAGCTTATTTCTGAGTTTTCTGCAGGAAATAAAGAAGGAAAATGGAAGGAATATGATAAGGAAGGTAATTTGGTTACAATAATCGAATATAAATCAAATGAGAAATTTAAAATAGACGGTCAAAAAGTTAAAGAAAAATAAATTGGACATTAGAGAACAAAACATAACGCAAGCAGAACAAATATTTGAGCAACAATTAAGACCTGCACAATTCTCAGATTTCAAAGGTCAACAAAAGTTATTAGATAATTTAAAAGTATTTGTACAAGCTGCAAAAATGAGAGGCGAAGCATTAGATCATGTCTTATTACACGGACCTCCGGGTTTAGGTAAAACAACTTTATCAAATATAATTGCCAACGAGTTAGGTGTTAATTTAAAAATAACATCTGGTCCTGTATTGGATAAACCGGGCGATTTAGCCGGTTTATTAACTAACTTAGAAGAAAATGACGTTCTTTTTATTGATGAAATACATCGTCTGAGTCCTGTTATTGAAGAATATTTATATTCGGCAATGGAGGATTTTAGAATTGATATAATGATTGATAAAGGACCGGCTGCAAGATCATTACAACTGTCATTAAACAATTTTACTCTAATCGGGGCAACAACAAGAGCCGGTTTATTAACTTCCCCTTTGAGAGCACGTTTCGGCATTAAATTTCTATTGGAATATTATAGTGCCGAAGTGTTAACAAATATTATTAAGCGTTCTTCGATTATTTTAAATGTAAAAATAATTGAAAATGCCGCTTTAGAAATCGCAAGAAGAAGCAGAGGAACTCCTCGTATTGCTAACGCTCTGTTAAGGCGCGTAAGAGATTTTGCTCAAGTTAAAGGAAGCGGTATAATTGATTTGGAAATAGCTAAATATTCATTAGATGCTTTAAACATCGATAAAAAAGGTTTAGACGAAATGGATAATAAAATTTTGTTAACAATTATTGATAAATTTAACGGAGGTCCCGTAGGAATTAATACTATTGCAACCGCAGTGGGAGAAGACAGCGGAACAATTGAGGAAGTTTATGAACCTTTTTTAATTATGGAAGGCTTTATTAAACGAACAATGCGAGGAAGAGAAGTTACAGAAGCCGCCTATAAACATTTAGGCAAAATAAATTTTAATAATCAAAATCAATTATTTTAATATGAAACTGATAATACCTATGGCCGGTTTGGGAACTCGTATGCGACCGCACACTTTAAAAACACCAAAACCGCTCTTACCTGTTGCAGGACAACCAATTGTTAAACGATTAGCAGAAGAAATTACAAAAGTATCTTCGTCAAAAATAGAAGAAATAGCATTTATTATCGGAAATTTCGGCAAGGAAGCAGAAGATACTCTTTTATCGATTGCCGGCGATTTAAATGCCAATGGACGCATTTTTTATCAAAACGAAGCTTTGGGTACAGCTCATGCCGTATATTGTGCCGAACAGTCCTTAAACGGAAAAGTAATTATTGCTTTTGCCGATACCCTATTTAAAGCTGATTTTGATTTAGATGAAGAAACTGATTCGGTTATATGGACAAAAAAAGTAGAAAATCCGGAAGCTTTTGGTGTCGTAAAAAAAAATAAAAACAATTACATTACCGATTTTATTGAAAAACCGAAACAATTTGTTTCTGACGAAGCTATTATCGGTATTTATTATTTTAAATCAGGAGAAAATTTAAAAGCAGAATTAAAATATCTGATTGATAATAATATACGAGGAAATAATGAATTTCAATTGACAGATGTTCTCGAAAACATGAAAAACAAACAATTAAAATTCAAAACAGCAACTGTTAATGAATGGTTAGATTGCGGAAATAAAGATGCTACAATTTATACGAATCAAAGAATTTTACATCATACAGGAAATCTGGTTTCGAAACAAGCCCAAATTAAATCATCAATTATAATCGAACCGTGTTTTATTGATTCAAATGTTGTTATTTCTAATTCGGTCATCGGACCTTATGCATCAATTGGTAAAAACACAATTATAACAGATTCTGTAATAAGCAATTCAATAATTCAAAATTCTTGTGAAATTAAAAATGTCGTTTTTTCCGATTCAATGATAGGAAAGAATGTACAAATTAATAAAATAAAAGAACATTTTAACACAGGTGATTATTCCGGAATTTATTAATGAAAAAGTATATTTTACATATTACATTTGTTTTTATAATTATATTTATTTCTTCTTGTTCAACAGGACAAACGAAACATATTAATAAAACGAATAACGAAAAAATAACTCAAAAATATATTTATTTAATTAGTGAAGCTCAAAAAAATTATTTACTCAATAACTACTCAAAAGCCATTCAATTTCTTATATCAGCAAGTGAAATAAATTCAAAAAGCTCTGTTTCCTACTACTATTTATCTAAAATATTTCTTTCAGAAAAAAACTATAGCGAGGCTCATAATTTTATTGATAAATCTTTAAAAATAGAACCCGATAATTTTTGGTATGCGATTCAAAAAGCAGAAATTTTTTTCCAAGAATATAATTTTAACAATGCTTATATTCAATTAAAATCGTTACAACAACTGTCACCTAAAAATGAATATTTATATAATCGATTGATACAAATATTATCTTATGAATTAACTTATTCAAATTCTGATGTTCAAGGAATTTATGATAAACTCTTATATGTATTTTCGGAAAAGGAAAAAAATTTAGGAATAAGTTCTGAAAATTCGCTTAATCTCTATGATATTTATAAAACAAAAAAAAACTTTGATAAAGCAGAGCAAACCATTTTAAGTTTGATTAAAAAAGAGCCGAAAGAAATAAAATATAAAATAATGTATGCCGAATTATTTTTAGAACAAAGTAAGTTTGAAAAAGCAAAAAATATTTATGATGAAGTATTAAACTCTTCTGAAAATGAAAACCCCCAATTTCTTTTATCATACCTAAACTTTTGTAAAATAACAGGCAATAACCAAAATTTCTATCAAACTATAAAATTGCTCATGCATGACGATATTGATATTAATATTAAAATCAACTTAATTTCGTCAGGTCAATATTATCGTTTTCCGAACAACCAATACATAGAGTTATTAGAAATTTTATATTTACATCATGAAAATGATTTAATTGCAAATACTTTGATGGCAGAGTTTTACCTTGAAAACGATAAATTAAAAGCCATTCCGTATATTAAAAAAGCCGTTTCTGTTAATCCGTCCGATTTTAATTTAATTCTTATTCTTTTTGAACTTTTTTATGATACAAAATCCTATAATGAGTTATATTCAGAAACATTAAAACTTTCTGAATTGTATCCTAACCGACCCGAAATTTTTTTGTATAACGGAATTGCAGCCTATAACATATCAAAATTTCAAGAAGCAATTTCTGTTTTAAATTACGGTTCTCAAATAATTATTGACAATACAAATTTATTAGCGCAGTTTTATTATTATTTGGCAGAAGTGTATCATAGAATTGAAAAAAATGAAGAATCTGATAAATATTTCGAGAAAACAATTTCTTTAAAAATAGATTTTTATTTGGCAATGAATAACTATTCTTATTATTTATCCGAAAGAAACACAAATTTAATAAAAGCATTATCTTTAGCGGAAAAATGTATTAATTATCAATCAGACAATCCTGTTTTTTGCGATACCTATGCTAAAGCCTTATTAAAAAATAAAAAATATTCACAAGCATTAGTTTTTTCTGAAAAAGCAAATTTAATTTTACCCGATAATATTGATTTTACAGAAAATTATGGTGATATTTTGTTTATGAATAATTTGAAAAATGAAGCGTTGAAGGAATGGATTAAATCCAAAGATTTAGGGAATTCTTCCGAAAAATTAATCTATAAAATAGAGCAATTTAAAAACTTAAATGAAAACAATTTTGTTAATTAATTCTTAAGCCATGATAAATAATAAAACAATTGCAGCTATTATTTTTACATTAACAACCCTTATATCTTGTAATCATCTAAAAAAAACTGTTGTTCTTACAACTGATGACGAGCTTAACAAATCAAGAGGTGTTGAAAAATATGACAGTGATATGATAGAAATTTATAAAGTGAAATCAACAATTGATTCAATTTCCGATAACTATTTAAAATTTACTTCTTTTAATGCTATTTTTTCCGGAAACTATGATAATAATAATCAAAATTTACCTTTAAAAGGAATTATTAAATCTGAGCAAAATAAATTTATATGGATTTCTGTCAGACCGATTATGGGTATTGAAGTTTCTCGTATATTAATTACAACCGACAGTGTTAAAGTTATTGATAGAGTTAAATCAGAATATTTTATAACCGATTATAAGTATTTTAAAAAGCAATATGGTATGGATCTTAATTTTAAAATAATTGAAGCAATATTGTTTAATAAACTTTTTTTATATCCTACACAAAATGTTTATCAAAATTATAATGTTGTTAATATAGAGGAAACAAAGTTATTAAGTTCAACCGGCATTTTTAATAATGTTAATCAATCGCACAAAATCAGTTTTTCTGAAAATTATTCCATATATAAAAATGAATTGAAATTTTTTGAAAAAATGCAATCGCTCATAATTTCTTATTCTGATTATGATAAAATTAATAATACAATTTTTCCGAACACAGTTTCAATTGATGTCATTGATAATAAGAATACTATTAAATTATTAGTTTCCTATAAAAATATAGAATTGAATCAACCCGTTTCATATCAATTCGAAATTCCTGAAAATTTTAAACCTATCTCTTTTGAATAAATTTATTTTCATATTATTAATAATTGTTTGTTTTAATACATTTACTTCTGTCGTTTATGCTCAATCTGATTTAGTAAAGGCAGAAAAGGAACTAAAGGAAGCAAAAAATTTATTAGAATCTTTAGGAAAACAATCTTCTCAAACACTTACTAAATATAACATATTAAAAAAACAAATTCAATTACAAGATGTTCTTATAACTAAATTACAAAAAGAAATTTTAAAAATAGAAAGTGAAATCCTTATTAATTCTGACAAAAAAAAATTATTACAAACCGAAATAAAAAAATTAAAATCAGAATATGAAGAACTTATTTTTTATGCCTATAAAACAAGAAAATCAAGAGATAAAACAATGTACATTTTATCTTCAAAATCGTTTAATCAGGCATACAGAAGATTTGTATATTTACAATATTTAACCGAATATATTGAACAAACAACAACTGTATTAAATATTAAAAATGACAGCCTGTCTCTTATAAATGAAAATTTAATGATGTTAAAAGATGATAAACTAATATTAAAGGAAAAGCAAACAAATGAATTAATTCAACTAAATAGTTCCAAAGTCTTTTTATCTGAAATGCTGTCCGGCTTAGAAAGCAGAAAAGAAGAGTTAATGGTTGAAGTGAACAGAAAAGAGAAAATCGCAAATTCCTTACGTGAATCAATACAAAAAAACATTTCGTCAGAAAAAAGTATCAAAAAATCAAAAACTACAGAAGAATTTGAATTGAATAAGGGGCGCTTACCATTTCCCCTTAAAGGAATCATAACTTCTTCATTCGGTACTCATACACATTCGGTATTAAAAAACGTTCAGGTTAATAATGACGGAATTGAAATCGCCGCAGCATCAGGCGAGCAAGTTAAATGCGTATATAAAGGAAAGGTTACACAAGTTTTAAAAGTACCCGGTTCTAATAATGCGGTTATAATAAAGCATGGTCAATATTATACCGTATATTCAAATCTGAGTGAAGTGTTTATAAAAACCGGCGATGATGTAAAACAAGGAGCTCTCATAGGAACGCCCGATTCTCGAATGCTTAATTTTCAAATATGGTTTGAAAATCAGAAGTTAAATCCTCAACTATGGTTAAAATAGTACTAATACGGAAATAAATTAATTATGGACGGATATGAACAATTAATTCTAAAACTAAATGATTTTATAAAAAAATATTATAAAATTAAATTAGTAAGAGGGCTTATTTTGGTTCTTACATTCTTTTTTGCGTTTGTATTAATTTCATCCCTGTCTGAATTTTTTATACATTTTTCTGTTACTTTCAGAACAATAATTTTCTTCGGCTTTTTGTTTCTTTTTCTGTTTGTTGTTTTTACATTTATTATAATTCCGATATTAAAACTAATAAATTTAAGTAAACGAATTTCTTATTTTCAAGCATCTGAAATTATTCAAAAACATTTTCCTGATGTAAAAGATAAATTAATTAATATTCTTGAATTAAAAAGCGAACCGTCTCTCACTGAACTTATTAAAGCCTCAATTGAACAAAAGTCCGACTCAATTAAGCTCTTTCCGTTTGTAAAAGCCGTAAATCATAAACAAAATTTAAAATATTTGAAATATTTAATTCCCGTTTTATTTATTTTTTTGCTTATCTATTCAATTTTTCCTTCTGTTATTTCAGAGAGCAGTCGTCGTATAGTAAATTACAGTTCGGTGTTTAATAACCCGGCTCCGTTTTCTTTTGTATTGCAAAATGATACTTTACAAACCGAACGCGGTAAAGATTTCACAATACAACTAAAAATAATCGGTAATTATATTCCTGATGAAGTTTTTATTCATTATGCAGGAAATGATTTTTTAATGACACAAAACAAAAAACAAAAGAGCAATTTTTCATATGAATTTAAAAATCTTAACAATACCTTAGAGTTTTATTTTTCTGCTCAAGAATTAAATTCACCCGACTATAAACTTGAAGTTTTGCCCTCACCGACAATTATCGGCTATACGGTTAATGTCAATGTTCCCGATTATACAGGCGAACAAGATACAACATATACAAATATGACAGATATAGTCGTACCGACCGGTTCTGTTTTATCTTGGTCGTTCAAGTGTAAAAACATTGATTCTTTATGTTTATTTGAAGATAATAAAAAGGTGCATAGTTTATCTGAAAAATCAAATTTCTCATTAAAAAATAAAATATTTAAAAACTTAAACTATTCTGTATCTGTTGCGAATAAATATTTCCTTAATAAAAATTTAATAAAATTTAATATTATTGCAACCCCCGATTTATATCCTTCAATATCTGTCTTGGAATTAAAAGACTCCGTAAATTACTTTATTGCATATTATAAAGGACAAATAAATGATGATTACGGAATAAATAAATTACTGTTTAAATTTAGAATAGTTCCTGATGATACTAAATTAGAAAACACCGAATATCCCTATGAAACAAACTATTTACAATATAATACGAACAATTTAAAACAAGATTTTTATTATTCTTTTGATTTCAGCACATTAAAAATTAATGATAATCAAGAAATTCAATACTATTTTGAAGTTTGGGATAATGACGGAATTTCAGGAAGTAAATCTTCAAAATCGCAAATAATGACCTTTCAAAGTCCTTCATTTAAAGAAATAAAAGATGCAGAGAACACAACAAATACAGCAATAAAAGAGAAATTAGACCGTAGCATTAAAATAACCGAAGAAATACAAAGGGATATACAAAAATTACGAGAACGTAATATAGACGGAAATACAAGCGACTGGGAAAATAAACAACTATTAGATAATATTTTTCAAAAGCAAAATTTATTAAAACAATTAACTGAGCAAATTGCCGTAGAGAATAACGAAAAAAATAAAATGCATCAACAATTCTCAGAAGAAAACAATGAACTATTAAAAAAACAAGAAGAAATACAAAAACTCTTAGATGAGTTAATGACTGATGAATTAAAAGAATTAATGAAACAGTTACAACAGTTGCAAGAAAAATTTAATAAAGATATGATGAATAAACTCCTTGAAGAAAATGAGTTTTCATATAAAGAAATGTCAGATAGATTAGAACGAACTAAAGAATTGCTTAAAAAAGAACAGGTAGAACAAAAAATAAACAGTACAATTGATGAATTAAACAAACTTTCCGAAGACCAAGAAAATTTATCAAATAAAAATAATGATAAAGGAATAAATAAGGAAGAGTTATTAAAACAACAAAAAGAAATTGAAGAAAAATTCAATCAGCTGATGGATGATTATAAAAAAACAGAAGAATTAAATAAAGAACTAAAGTCCCCGTTAAACATGGATAATTTTTCTGATGAAAAAATTGATATTAAAAATGAGTTTCAAAACTCAAAAAAAGAATTAGAAAACGGAAAAAATAAAAAAGCATCAGAATCACAGAAAAATAATGCTCAAAACATGAAAAAAATGGCAGAATCAATGGATTCGATGATGAATTCAAACTCATCACAACAAAAAGGAGAAGATATTGAAAGCCTTAGAAAAATATTAGATAACTTAATCAGATTTTCATTTTCACAAGAAGATTTAAAAGATAAATTTACTTTAATCAGAAATACCGACCCCAAATATATCGAATTTTCAGAGAAACAGTTAGCCCTTAAAGAAGATTTTTCAATAATTAACGACTCCTTAAAATCACTTGCTGAACGTGTTCAGCAAATATCAAAACCAATTCTCGACGAGCTTTATAATATTAACATAAATTTAAGTGAAACCGAAAAGGTTTTAAAACGGAGAGATGCTCAGGGTGCAAGAAATCTGCAAAATAAAGTAATGACTTCTTCAAATAATTTAGCATTATTACTGTCTGAAATAATGAATCAAATGAAAAACCAACAACAATCAGGAGGGTCAGGAAGCGGAAAACAAAATCCAAAAGACGGCAAACAAAACGCAATGCAAGACTTAAAAGGAATGCAAGAAAGCTTAAAAAAACAATTAGAAAAAATGCTTAAAGAAATGTCCGATAAAGAAGGTGACCAAAAGGGCAAAGGTCAAAATAAGGAACTGGCCAAAATGTTAGCACAACAAGAAATTTTTCGCCAAATGATGCAAGAAATGAACGCTAAATTTTCTTTAAACCCCGAAACCCAAAAGTTGTTAAGAGAAATTGATAAACTTATTGAAGAAAATGAAAAAGACATTGTAAATAAACGAATAACACCCGAATTTATTAACAGACAAAAAGAAATTGAAACAAGATTACTTGAAGCAGAAAAAGCAGAAAAAAACAGAAAAACAGAAGAAAAAAGAAAATCAGAACAAGGCAAAGACAGAATATATAAATCACCGGAGGACGTTTTTAAAGAACAAAGTAAATACAACCGTTTTCAAGAGGATTTATATAGAAACAATATTCGGTTAAATTCATTCTATAAAAATCTCTACGATGAATATTCTAAATCAATTTCAAAATAAATAAACGATAACTTTCAACAAACCCCTAATTCTAAAGAGTTTTGAGAGGTGTTCCACGTGGAACATGAAAAAATATAAACACAACAAAATGGAAATTAATTATTTTTTTGAAGAAATAAAGGAGTTTAATACCGGCATTAAAACAACCGATTGGATTTCCCAAACAATCATAAATGAAGGGAAAACAGTAGGGGAGATTAATATAATTTTTTGCAACGATGAATATTTATTAAAAATTAACCAAGAACATCTCACTCACGATTATTATACGGATATTATAACCTTTGATTATTCAGAAAACACCTTAATATCCGGCGACTTGTTTATCAGTAAGGATAGGGTAGAAGAAAATGCAGAAGAATATAAAGTCTCTTTTGAAAACGAATTAAACCGTGTCATAATTCACGGAATTTTACATTTAATAGGGTATAACGATAAATCTGAGTCAGAAATAAAAGAAATGCGAACTAAGGAAAACTATTATTTAGATAAGTTAATATAGATTCTTGTATATCAATGATTAGTATTTTGATAACTGCTCTTGTAATGCCCGGTATATCCGGCTTGTAGAATGAGTTCCACGTGGAACGTTTTTCGTTTCATAAAATGAAAACGAAAATAGTTTGGTTTTTCATATTCAGCATTAATATATTTGCAAAAAATTAACGAATGGTACAAAAGTATAATGTTATTGTTGTCGGTGCAGGGCACGCAGGAAGTGAAGCAGCAGCTGCCGCAGCCAACATGGGGTCTGAAACCCTGTTGATAACTATGGATTTAATGTCAATTGCTAAAATGTCTTGTAATCCCGCAATCGGTGGTATTGCAAAAGGGCAAATTGTAAGAGAAATTGATGCCTTAGGAGGATATACCGGAATTGTTACAGATAGCACAAGTATTCAATTCAGAATGCTAAACTTATCAAAAGGTCCTGCAATGTGGAGTCCGAGAGCACAGTCCGACAGAGTGAAATTTTCTGTTAAATGGAGAGAAATGTTAGAGCAAACTCAGAATTTAAGCTTTTGGCAAGATACCGTAACGTCTTTAATTTTTGAACAAAATAAAATTGTCGGCGTTAAAACCCTTTTAGGTGCAATCTTCTATGCTGATGCCGTGATTTTAACCAACGGAACGTTTTTAAACGGATTAATGCATGTCGGACAAACAAAAATACCCGGAGGGCGTGATGCAGATGCACCCTCTTTAAATCTCTCTGACGAATTAAAAAACAAAGGCATTCCCGTATTGCGAATGAAAACAGGAACTCCTGCACGAATAGACGGAAGAACCATCGATTTTTCTAAAGTTAAAGAACAAGAAGGTGATGATAAAATTGCAAAATTTTCTTTTTTGCCTAACATAAAATCCCCCCTTAAACAAAGAAGTTGTTATATTGTCTATACAAACATTCAAACGCATAATACCTTAAAAACCGGATTTCAATTTTCGCCACTTTTTTCAGGCGTTATTGAAGGTATCGGACCAAGATATTGTCCGAGCATTGAAGATAAGTTGGTAACGTTTTCCGAGAGAGATTCTCATATGTTGTTCTTAGAACCGGAGGGCGAAAACACCGTTGAATTTTATATAAACGGCTTTTCATCCTCTTTACCTTTAGATGTACAATATAATGCCCTCAGAGAAATACCCGGTTTAGAAAATGTAAAAATATTTCGCCCGGGCTATGCTATTGAATATGATTATTTTGACCCTACTTATTTACAGCTTAACTTAGAATCAAAAATAATTAATAACTTGTTTTTTGCAGGACAAATTAACGGAACAACCGGATACGAAGAAGCCGCAGCTCAAGGTTTAATGGCAGGTATTAATGCACATTTGAAAATTAATGATAAAGAGCCGTTTGTATTAAAGCGTTACGAAGCGTATATCGGTGTATTAATTGATGATTTGATAAATAAAGGCGTTGATGAACCTTACCGAATGTTTACTTCAAGAGCTGAATATCGTATATTGCTCAGACAAGATAATGCCGATTTCAGGCTTACCGAAAAATCTTATAATATTGGCTTAGCATCTGAATCTCGTTATAATATGGTGAAAACAAAAAAACAACACGTTAACAATGTAATTGACTTTATTAAAACAAACAGCATAAAACCAAGTGAAGCGGATAATCTCTTACTATCATTAAATACTCCGGAAATGAAGCAAACCGAAAAAATGTACAAAGTTTTATTACGACCCCAAATTACAATCAAACATTTATTACAATGCAGTAATGCGTTTTCAAAATTTATTGACAATTCAGAGATAGAAAATTTAGAGGAAGTTTTAGAATCAGCCGAAATACAACTGAAATATGAAAGTTACATTGAAAGAGAAAGCTTGTCGGCAGAAAAACTAAAGCGATTAGATTATGTAAAAATACCCGGCAATTTTGATTTTGACAGATTACAATCGCTTTCAACAGAGGCAAAACAAAAGTTAAAAAAAATCAAACCTAAAAGTATCGGACAAGCCTCCGGTATTCCCGGCGTTTCTCCGGCAGATATTAGTGCTTTATTAATTTATTTCGGAAGATAGAAAACACTTTAATAAAACGCACTTAAATTGCAAGAAACCAAACAGATAAACACAAGGTTTCACGTGGAACATAATATCTTTAAATTTTTAAATTAAGAAAAAACATAATTAATGGGCAGACATACCGACCATAAAGACGTTTTAAAAAATGAAGCGCAAAATTTGCCTCAAGAACCCGGTGTGTATTTGTTTTATAATAAAGAAAATATCGTAATTTATGTCGGTAAAGCAAAGAGTCTGAAATCAAGAGTAAGTTCCTATTTTGTTAAAAACTATGATAATAATAAAACGAAAATTTTAGTAAAACACATATTTAAAATTGAACATATTATTGTAGAAACAGAAACCGATGCACTTTTACTCGAAAATAATTTAATTAAAAAATATCAGCCCAAGTATAATATTTTATTAAAAGATGATAAAACATATCCTTGGATTTGTATAAAAAACGAACCCTTTCCTCGAGTTTTTCAAACCCGCCATATTATCAAAGACGGCTCTAAATACTTCGGACCATACACTTCCGTGCGTTTAGTCAGAGTTTTGACTCAATTGTTTAAAACCTTATTCAAACTTCGTACATGTAACTTAAATTTATCATCAGAACATATACAGGCTCAAAAATATAATGTTTGCTTAGAATATCATATCCAAAATTGTAATGCTCCGTGTAGATCTCTTCAATCAGAAACAGATTATAATGTGCAAATTGAGCATGTTCAAAATATATTAAAAGGAAATTTTAAATCCGTAAAAGACTATTTGAAGGCTCAGATGGAAACCTTCTCCGAAAGAATGGAGTATGAAAACGCACAAAAAATAAAAGAAAAACTGCAAATTTTAAATGACTACCAAAGCAAATCAACGGTTATAAACTCTTCTAAGGGAAATTATGATGTTTTTTCAATAATTTCTGATGAAAAAAGTTCCTGTGTTAACTATTTAAAAGTGGTTGACGGAGCTGTAATTAAAGTTCATACGGTTGAATTTATAAAGAAACTGAATGAGGAGGATATAGATATTTTACCGCTGGCAATAACACAAATAATATCTGTTCAACAATTCGGTTTTGATGAGATTGATGAATTAATTGTTCCGTTTCCTTTAGATTTTGGAAAAAATAAACTGAAAATAACGGTACCTATGATAGGGGATAAGCAAAAATTATTAGAGCTTTCACAACGAAATGCAAAATATTTTCGATTAGAAAAAATAAAACAACGTAGTTTAGTTTCAGCCGACAGACGTTATACAGAAATTCTGAATATAATGAAAGCCGATTTAAGAATGGATGAATTGCCCTCGCACATTGAATGTTTTGACAATTCAAATATTCAGGGAGAACAAGCGGTGGCAGCATGCGTTGTTTTTAAAAATGCAAAGCCCTTTAAAAAGGAATATCGAAAATTTAACATAAAAACAGTCAGCGGTCCGAATGATTATGCTTCTATGGAAGAGCTTATTTACAGGAGGTATAAACGCTTATCCGATGAAGGCAAATCTATTCCGCAACTCATTATTATTGACGGAGGAAAAGGGCAACTTAATGCAGCTGTAAATAGTTTAAAAAAATTAAATTTATACAAAAAAATTACAATTATAGGAATTGCCAAACGCCTCGAAGAAATTTTTTTCCCCGAAGAAAAAATCCCGTTGTATTTAGATAAAAATTCTCCGACATTAAAAATAATCCAAAATGCACGAAATGAAGCCCATCGTTTCGGAATTACATTTCACAGAGATAAACGCTCTAAAACTTTTTTAAAATCGGAATTGGAAAAAATACCCGGCATAGGGAAAAAAACAATTCAAGAACTTTATTCTTTTTTTAATTCCTTAGAAGAAATTTCTACTGCCGAACCCGAAGTTTTAGAAAATGTAATTTCAATAAAAAGAGCCAAAATTATTTATGACTTTTTCAATAAAAAGCAATAAAAAAGAAAAAATTTTTATGGTTTTAAAACAAATTTAATAAACAATTATTATTAATAAATTAAATGATTATCAGATAAATACAGCCAATTATATTTAGCTTTAACTTAATTTCCTTTAAATCTTTTTTTTATTCTAAATACCGGCAAAGCGTATTTAATTCTGATGAAGTTAACGTTTAGAAAGAAAATTTTTTATTTAGGTGAAAAATCAATATAAAATAAATCATCGTATTTTCTGTTTACTTTTTTCGATAAATATTTTGCAAAATATAAATCTGCCTGTTTTAGTTCATCACCATAAATTGTTGAAAAAAGATTTTTAATATATCGCTTATTAAATATAATTCTTTGGATTTTTAAACCGTATTGTTTTGAAGCTTCGTTTAAATTCAAAAGAAACAATGCCATATTATCATAGTCAATACAAATATTTTTATTATATTTGTAATAACCGGTATGGTCAAATTTTCTCAAAACTCTTAGAAAGCCGGAACGATAATAATATTTAACCGGTGTATTGTTTTTTTTTAGAGGTGTCATAAAAACAGCGTGATAACCATTTTTATTTTTCGAAAGCGGAATCAAAAAACCATTTTTTCGCCCTCCGGTCTTATAAATTTTAAAATTTGCTTTTGAACCCGCATGTTCTGAAATTTTAAATGCTTCAACTATCGTATTATGTACTCTGTGTTCGGCATATGCTTTTCCAAAAACATGGTAACTTATTGTTCCGTAGAATTTATAATTATTTCCTCTGTAAGGTAATTTATAGGCAATGTTCGATTCAAAATTTAACAATTTTTCTTCAGAATAATCGGTGTTAACAGGGTTAAACCCTAACTGTGCAAAAATACTGAGACGAAAAAAAATAAAGAAAAAAAAGAAAATTTTATACATAATACAACACTTTAAATACAATAGTTTAAAATTGTAGTTGTATTACATAGGGTTAATTTAAGAATAATATAGATTTTTTATAATTATTAAAGAACAAATGTTTGACCGCAAATATTGTTTAAGAATAGATATTTTTATATTAAAAAACCCGGCAGAAGCAAGGTACATACTTTAAGGCATTACTTCCTTTGG
>DYOF01000236.1 GCA_020720665.1 Acetofilamentum sp.
TTAATCTAAACAAATGTCAGAATTTACTAATCACTCAGAAAAAAGAAGCCGGGCTCTGACAAACTATATGTCGGGTTTAATTGCCGGAAAAAACGGTACGGAACTGTTAAAGCAATACAATATTCTGACAGACAACTATATCCCGTCAGATATTTTACCGGTTTTTAATAATTTATTTCGTATGGGGTTTGACATCGGAAAAATAAAAACAGCTTCCGATAAACTATTTAATATTCTTTATAAACCCTTTAATAATTACCCTTCGGCTGACATTCAGTCAAAATCATATCTATCTTATTTAATTGCCGACAATTCAGAAATTAAAATTCGTTTAGAAAAAATTAAACCTAATCTAAAAAAAATAAACAAAACAATTGATAATCATACGATATCAGCATTAAAAGAACAGTTTACGGAACTTTCTAAAATAAATATACATTACATTTCAAAAGAAAATATTCTGTTTCCTCATTTCGAAAACTTTATTAAACATTCAGATTGTTTAAAAGTGATGTGGTCATATCATGATTCGATTAAAAAAAATATCAAACTTTGTATTAACCTTCTTTCTGAAAATAATTTCGATTTAAAAGAATTTAATAAAATATCTGCAAAAGTTTTTTTTAACATTAATACAATTATTTTCAGAGAAGAAAAAGTTATTTTCCCGATAATTTCTGAAAGTTTCAACAAGAAAACTCTTAATTCGATGCTTTCAGAAAATAAAGAAATCGGATTTTCTTTTATAAACAGTAATTCAATTGAATATGAAATATCACAAGAAAATATTTTTGATGAAAATAAAACTGTAAATTTTGAAACAGGAACATTAAACCTAAAACAATTAGAATTGATATTCAGGCACTTACCTATTGACATTAGCTATGTTGACGAAACTGACACCGTGCAATTTTACTCTGACCCTCCACATCGAATTTTCCCGAGAACAAAAAGTATCATCGGCAGAAAAGTTCAAAATTGTCATCCCCCTGAAAGCATTGATGT
>DYOF01000150.1 GCA_020720665.1 Acetofilamentum sp.
TAAACATTCAATTTGCAGATTATTAATTAATTAAAAATTTTTAGACAGATGAAACGTTTTTTTATAATTTTAATCCTTATTCTGCCTGCTATATTATGTCAAATTAATGTAATAGGGCAAGTAAAATCCGCACCGGTTAAAACGCGAATTTTATTTATTTTTGACGAATCAAACAGCATGACGGCTAATTGGGAAAGTTCAAAAAAAATTGATATCGCCAAAAATCTTTTAATAAAAATGGTTGACAGTTTAAAAAATATCCAAAATGTTGAGTTGGCTCTTCGAATGTACGGTCATCAAAGCCCCACGGTTCCGCAAGATTGCAATGATACGAAATTAGAAGTAGCTTTCAGCTCAAATAATGCAGAAAAAATTATATATAAATTAAAAAACACAACTCCCAAGGGAACAACACCTATAGCTCGCTCATTAGAAGAGTGCGGTAATGATTTTCCGCCGTGTAATAATTGTCGGAACATTATTATTTTAATTACTGACGGAATTGAGGCTTGCAACGGAGACCCTTGCAAAATTGCATTAACTCTTCAAAACAAAGGTATTACAATTAAACCCTTTATTATCGGTATCGGTTTGGATGTAAAATTTAAAGATGCTTTTGAATGTATAGGTGAATTTTACAACGCTACAGGCGAGGGGCAATTCAAAATTATTATGGAAGATGTTATCGAAAAATCTTTAAACGGCACAACTGCCGAAATTGATTTATTAGACAGTTACGGAAAAGCAAAAGAAACAAATGTGGCTGTTACGCTTTTCAATCAAAATACCGGAAAAATTTATAACAATTTTATTCACACTCTAAACTACAAGGGAAACCCCGATACATTAAGTTTACCTACGAGTTTAACATATAAAATGATTGTTCATACAATACCCCCGGTTGAAAAAGAAAACATTCAAATTCAAGAGGGTATTCACAATAAAATTATTGCAAAAACACCTCAAGGTCGATTAAATATTATTCAAGAACGAGGGCTCGAATTACAAGGAACAAAATATATTATTAGAAAGCACGGCAGTATGAGTACTATTAATGTTCAAGAAATATTTGAACCTGAAAATTATTTAACCGGAAATTATGACATTGAAATTTTATGCTATCCGAGAATTTATATAAACGATGTCGTAATTTCACAAAGTGAAACCAATACAATTCAGATAAAACAACCCGGTTTAGCTAACTTGTATTTTCCTTCAAAAGGTTTTGCCGGAATATACAAAATATCAGAAAACAAAGTTGAATTAGTAATGAATTTGAATAATGTTGTTCGTAAAAACATATATTTACAACCCGGACATTATATTTCTGTGTTCAGACCGGAAGGCATTAAACTGACATCATTATCACAAGAACAACATTTTATTGTAAAATCAGGGCAATCCATCAACGTAAGTATGAATTAATTTTCTAAAAAGTATGATACGAAAAAAAAGATTTTACATCTACATTTTACTGATATTCGCAGTTATCTTAACTGTATTTATTGTCATTAAGCCCAAAAACGAACAATTATCCGATAAATTTAATATAAAAAACGCTGAAGATATAAACACAATTGAGATTGTACACCAAACAGATACATTGACAATTAAAAAGATTGACAATTCATCAGAATGGATGATTAATAATAAATATCCTGCTGATTCTGATGCAATTAAAAAACTTTTCAGATGCTTAACCGAGTCTAAAATTAATAAACCGGCAAGTAAAGAACAAAATGATTCTGTTTTAAACAAAATTTATTCAGAACAAAAAACAGTTTCAGTTTTTAATCGCAAAAATCGTTTATTAAAAAAATGGCATTTAGCACCTTATACAGATAATGAGAACGGAACCTATATGATTTCGGATAACGAAATACAAGCATATGAAATTTCAATACCCGGGCTTGTTAAAGATTTGAATTACAAATACAATTCAAATCTTACTTATTGGATTAATCCTCTGATTTTTTCATATAAACCGAGTGAAATAAATTCGATTATAATACGTTTCGCCGACACAACTTTTGAGTCGTTCAGAATTGAAAATATACAACAATCACCAAATATATTTTCATTAACTACAAATAAAACTATTGAAAATACAGACGAAAATAAAATCAAAAATTATTTAAGCTATTTTATGGATGTTAAATTTTCTTCGTACAAACAAATTAACGATTCAATTATAAATACAACAGCCGATTTTCAAGTAATTGTAAACGACATAAAGAATCAAACAAAAACAGTTAAACTGTATAAAATAAAAGACCATACCGCAGCAGGCGGATACGACATAAACCGATTATATGCAACTATAAATGATGAAGATATCGTTATTGTTAAATATTTTGACATCGACTTAATTTTAAAAGAAATTAATTACTTTATTAAATAACTATGATAAAATCAATGACCGGATACGGCAGATACACAGAAATATATGAAAAATCAAAAATTACCGCCGAAATAAGAACTTTAAACAGCAAAAGTTTTAATCCGTATATAAAAATTCCGGATGTTTTTGCAGAAAAAGAACCCGAAATTAAAAACTTGATATACAATTCATTATCGGGAGGTAAAATAAATTTGATACTGACAATAGAAGACGAAAATAGTAAAAATTCCGGCTTCAATAAATCTCTGCTGTCAGAATATTTTAAAGAAATTTCGCAAATCACAAAATCGGCTGAAATAAATGTTTCTGACGACACTTTACTACAAGCTGTTTTAAAACTTCCTGACCTTATTATAAATTATGAAGAAATATCCGACGAAAAAAAATGGGAAACAATTAAACGAGTAATTGAAAAAACCCTTAATGAAACTGATAAGTTCAGAATTCAGGAAGGTAAAGCATTAGAAAAAGATATTATTGAAAAGGTGAAAATTATTGAAACACTGATACCGGAAATTGAAACCTATGAACATGAACGAGTAGAAACAACAACAAATCGTTTAAAGGCAAAACTAAATGAATTTTTTACCGGAGATAGTCGAGACAAAGAAAGATTTGAACAAGAAATTATTTATTATTTAGATAAATTTGATTTAAACGAAGAAAAAATACGATTAAAAAATCATTGTAAGTATTTTTACGAAACCATGTTGCTGAATGAACCCAACGGAACAAAACTCGGTTTTATCGCACAAGAAATGGGACGAGAAATTAACACCATCGGCTCAAAAGCAAATAGTTACGAAATTCAGAAAATAGTTGTAAATATGAAAGATAATTTAGGGAAAATTAAAGAACAACTTTTAAATGTATTGTAAAATTTAAACCTGTGAAAATAAATAGATTACTTATCATCAGCAGTATTTTTCTGTGGGCTTCCTGTTATACCGGACAAAATATCAGCGAACCGGATAATACATCCTTAGTTTACAAACAATCTAATCGGGTTTTACATCCTCAGTTCAAAATTTTTCATGAAACTCCCGACGATTCTAAAATATATTTAAAATTATATACTAATGAGCTGAGATTCAGCACTACAAATCCTGAACGAATTAATCAAGCAGTGCTGAACATAAATTATTACATTAAATCTTCAATTGAAAGTAATGAAATAATTGACAGTTCTAAACAAGTACTTAAAGTAGAAAAAACCGAAAATCAAACCAGTATTATCAGTTTTTTCAGATTAAAGCCTGTTGAATCAGAATCATTTATTGTAGAGTTTCATATAAATGATGTTTACGGAAATAAAAAAAGTAAAAACTATTTAACAATAAACCGTTCTAATGACGGAAATGCTCAATATTATATAAGTTTTTTTGCGAATTACCAAAAACCCGTTTTCACAGAATACTTTTCACCGATTGATACCTTATTAATAAAAACCTGTTGTTCAAAGCGAGGAAAATTTTCAATATCAAAATATAAGCTGATTGAAGAGCCGGCAATAAAACCGTTTAAATCAAATTTTATAAATGAATTGAACTTGTTGATTGATTCTTCAATCTATTTAAAACCTTACCCATCCGATTCATTGTTTTTTTCAAAAACACACGGCATATATATCATCAGAAGCGACTCTTCAAAACTGAAAGGATTTATGAAAGTACAGTTTAAAAATGCTTTCCCCTTAATTTCAAAACCCGATGAACTAAACGATGCAATTTCATATTTATTAACCGATGAAGAATATACATACATTAAAAATTCAAACAACAAAAAATTCTTAGTTGATAAATTTTGGTTAACAACAAATGAAAATAAAGAACGTTCAAAAGAATTAATAAAAATTTGGTATAACAGAGCAGTGTATTCAAATTATTTTTTCACATCATATAAAGAAGGATATAAAACAGACAGAGGAATGATTTATATTGTTTTCGGTCCGCCTGATAATATTGAATATATAAACGGAGCAGAAAAATGGCTCTATTATAACAGCGAAAATAATTCTGAATTAGACTTTTTATTTACAAAACAAGAACAATCTGTTTCAGAAAACGATTACACACTTCTAAGGGAAAGCAGATACGAACCATACTGGAACAAAGCCGTTAAAACATGGCGTTCGGGAAAAGTTTACCGGTTCTGAACAATTAAAATTTAAACTTTTGAACTATATAAAAGTAATAACTTACGACAACACTCCTACCCTGTTCCATCCTGAATTAAATGAACACTACCATTCAATTAACGGAGCATTACAAGAATCTTTACATGTGTTTATAAATGCCGGTTTGAAAATGATTGAGAAAAATGAAATTAATATTTTAGAAGTCGGCTTCGGAACAGGTTTAAACGCACTATTAACATTTAAAGAAATTCAAAACACACAAAAGCACATATTTTATGAAGCTATTGAGAAATACCCTTTGCCTCAATCGATTATAAATGAATTGTTTAACGATGATTTATTTCGAAATTCAGTTTTTTCTGAAATGCACAAAATAAATTTCGGTAAAATTCAATTATCTGAAAATTTCATTCTCAATAAAATTGAAACGGATTTAATTCATTATAAACCGAAAATAAAATTTGACCTTATTTACTTTGATGCATTTTCACCTGAAAAACAACCGGAATTATGGACAGAATCAATATTCAAAACAATTTATAATGCAACATCCGAAAACGGATTATTTGTTAGCTATTC
>DYOF01000237.1 GCA_020720665.1 Acetofilamentum sp.
ATATGTTTCAAAATCGTCATCAGATTTGTCTTTGTTTGATAAATTTAGTTTAAATCCTTTGTTTTTATGCTCGAAAGTTTGATTTTTTAGTCTATTCTCTTGTTTTATTACAATATTTTCGTTTTGTAAATTACCAATTTTAAATACAGAAATCAATTCTTTTAATTGCACGGCTTGTGCAGATAACTCTTCGGCGGAAGATGCCATTTCTTCGGCTGATGCTGAATTTTCGTTTGTTATTTCTGTCAGTTGTTGAATTGAAGTATTTATCATTTCTACACCGCTTTGTTGTTCTCTGCTTGCTGAAACAATTTCACCAACAAGTTTGGCACTTTTTATTATTTCAGGTATCACTTTTTCTAATGCTTCCCCTGCTATTCTTGAAATATCTTGTCCGTTTTGTGATAATTCTGTTATTTCGTCTGACGCTGTTTTAGATTTTTCGGCAAGTTTTCGAACTTCTTGCGCAACAACCGCAAAACCCTTTCCGGCATTTCCCGCCCTTGCCGCTTCAATTGATGCGTTTAATGATAAAATATTTGTTTGAAACGATATATCTGAAATTATTGATATTTTTTTGCTGATTTCTGAAACGGATTTTATTGTTTTTATAAAAATTTCGTTGCTTTGTTTTATTTCATTTGCCGATTTTTCAGATGTTTTTCCTGTAATTTCAGCATTTTGCGTATTTGAATTTATCATCGCAAGCATTTGTTCCATTGATGATGCAACTTCTTCTGTTGTTGATGCTTGTTCGCTAGCACGTTGCGAAATCTCTTGCGAAACGGAACTTAATTGATTACTTGCATCTGAAACTGCCGTTGCTGTATCATTGATATTTGTAATAATTTTCCTTAAAGACAATACAAGTCTTTTTGAGGATTTTGATATTTCACCGAATTCATCTTCCCTTTTAATATGTTTACTATCAAAAGTGTCTGATAAATTGTTTTTTGAAATTTCGTCTAAATTTTTACTTATTTTTTGTAATATATTTATATC
>DYOF01000021.1 GCA_020720665.1 Acetofilamentum sp.
TGATTAATTTTTTGCATCTATAAAGATATTAATATATATTCATTTCACAAATATTTGTGTAAATAAAATTATTTTTAATTGATAATTAATTATATAACTTAACTTACTTTTGTATTAGGGGTGTTTTCGGACGGAAATAATGAGAAATGCTATTGAGAGAATTAAAAATATAATTCCTATAATATATACTCCTGTATAGCCTATCAGTTCATAAAAAAAGATACCGATTAAGGGAGCAAAAGCACCTCTGAAACCGGTTAATGATAGGTGTATTGCTTGATAATCAGCGACATCTTCATCTTTTGAAAAGTAGGCTGAGCCGATATACCAAAGTAAACCCATCATTGCCCCGAAAACACCGTATGCAAGAAAAGAAACCAATAAAGTATAATAAATCTTTATTTCGGCAAATTCAAAATAATAAGGAAAATATTCGCTTAATCCCATAAATATAATATAAATCAGCAGAGTTGAAAACGTATATGCAGCAAATACTCTCGGATTTATTTTTCCCAATAATTTTCCGAAAAAGGGTGTTAAAATAATAGATACCGTATTGTAGAAGTTTTTATAAAATGCAATACCTGAGTAGCTTAATTTCATTTGGTATTCCAGAAACAATGCAATTACAGCGATTGTAATTAACCATGCCAAGCCATAAAACATAAATCCGATTTCAAAGTCGCGAAATGGTTTATTTGTTTTTATTATATGTAACATGTTTATTCGAATATCTTTTAATGCTTTTAGTATCGTTCTTCTTTTTGCATAATTAATTTCAGGCTTATATTTTATTTTTGTAAGGATGAAAATTGACACGATTCCCAAAATTGCTAAAATCGGATATATATATGTGTAAGCATCGGCATGTTTATCTAATAAAATACCGAAAACAAAAGTAGCCGACAACATTACAATTTTGTTAATTGTTGTTACATAACTGTATAGTTTACTGAAATTTTCGTGTTTATAATTTGTTTTTAAAAATCCGTTGATGGTAGGCATTATTATCGGATTTACAGAATAGTAAAACAAAAAAATACCAAGAAATGTAATTTGGTAAAATAAAATATTTGAGTGTCCGGCAATTGTTTTCGGAAAAAATAATAGTAAAATTAAGGGAGCTCTTGTAATTACAGCCGCAATTCTTAAAGTTCGGACTTTATTTACGGTACGTTTCATTAATTCGGTTAAAGGAATTGATGCTAATAAAACAACCACCGTAAATTGAAATAAAATACCTATTTGATAAGAAGTTCCTTTTAATGCTTTTATTAAAACGTATTCATTTAAAGCCAATACACCCAAAATAATTCCGTCTAAAACCGAATATATTAAATGTAAATTAAAGGTATGCCGTTCATTATTTGAATTAAAATTAATTTTAAGACTTAAAGGCATTATATGAAAATTTCTTTCTTTGCTGAAAGTAAGGTATTTTTAAGTAACGAAACTATTGTCATCGGACCTACACCACCGGGAACCGGAGTAATATATGAACATTTATGTGCAAGTTCATCAAATTTAACGTCTCCGATAAGTTTCCATCCGGATTTTGTTGATTCTGACTTAATTCTGTGTATTCCTACATCAATAACCACACAATTTTCTTTAATCATTTCTGAATTAATAAATTCAGGCTGTCCGATTGCTGCTATCAGAATGTCAGCTTGTTTTGTAATTTCTGATAAGTTTTTTGTTTGACTGTGGCAAAGCGTTACCGTTGCATTTCCGTATGATTTTTTTTGAGACATTAAAATGCTCATCGGTTTTCCTACAATATTACTGCGTCCTACAATAACACAGTGTTTCCCTGATGTTTCGATAGTGTATCTGCGTATTAATTCTAAAATTCCTTGCGGAGTTGCAGATATATAGGCAGGCATACCTAAAGCCATTCGTCCGATATTTATAGGATGAAAACCGTCAACATCTTTTGCCGGAGAAATTGCTTCAATTATTTTTTCTTCGGAAATATGAGCAGGTATAGGTAATTGAACAATTAAACCGTCAATATCTTTATCTGAATTTATTTCTATAATTTTTTGAATGAGTTCGTGTTCAGAAACCGAATTGTCAAAGCGAATTAAGCTTGATTTAAACCCTACTTGCTCACACGCTTTTACTTTATGACCGACATATGTTTCGGAAGCACCGTCATTTCCTATTAAAATAGCTGCTAAATGAGGTCGTTTAGCACCGGTTAATAATAAATTATTTACTTCGGCTTTAATTTCGTTTTTTATTTCTTCAGAAATTTTTTTGCCGTCAAGAATTTTGTAATTCTGCATGTTTTCAGTTTTTATTATTAAAAAAAACAGACAAAAATCTTGTCTGTTTTATATTATTTTTTTTATTTTTTTATTTTTTTCATATTATTTACCGCACCTTTTAAATTTCCTCCTCCCTGAACCATTTTCATCATTTTTTTTGTGTCACCGAATTGTTTAATCAGCCGATTGACTTCTTGTAAAGACGTTCCGCTTCCGTCTGCTATTCGTTTTCTTCTGCTGCCGTTAATAATTTCGGGTTGGCTTCTTTCATCAGGAGTCATTGATTGAATGATAGCCTCGATACCTTTAAATGCATTATTGTCAATATCAATATTCTTCATCATTTTTCCCATACCCGGAATCATTGAAACCAAGTCTTTAATGTTCCCCATTTTTTTTATAGAGTTCATTTGCTTTAAAAAGTCATTAAAATCAAATTGATTTTTAGCAATTCTTTTTTGTAAACGTCTGGCTTCTTCTTGGTCAATTTGTTCTTCGGCTTTTTCAACTAAAGAAACAATATCTCCCATCCCTAAAATACGGTCGGCCATACGAGTAGGGTAGAAAATATCAATAGCATCAATTTTTTCACCCATCCCGACAAATTTAATCGGTTTGTTTACTACACTGCGTATAGTTAAAGCTGCACCGCCTCGAGTATCACCGTCTAATTTTGTAAGAACAACTCCGTCAAAATCCAACTGATCATTAAATTCTTTTGCAGTATTAACAGCATCCTGCCCGGTCATTGAATCAACAACAAAAAGGATTTCGTCGGGTTTAACAGCTTTCTTAATTTCACTGATTTCTTTCATCATTGCTGCATCAACAGCCAAACGCCCTGCTGTATCTATAATTACAACATCATGAGCATTTTTTTTAGCGTAATCAATGGCTGATTTAGCAATTTTAACGGGTTCCTTATTATCCGGTTCGGTGAATATTGAAATATTAATTTGTTCACCTAAAATTTTTAATTGCTCAATAGCAGCAGGACGATAAACGTCGCCGGCAACCAACAAAGGTTTTTTACCCTTTTTTGTTTTTAAATGATTTGCAAGTTTAGCACTAAAAGTTGTTTTTCCTGAACCTTGTAAACCCGCAATTAATATCACGGTAAAATGTTTTTGTAAATTGATTTCTACATGTTCTTTTCCCATTAATTCAATCAATTCATCATGAACAATTTTGATGATTTGCTGTTTTGGTTTAACGGATTTAATTACATCTTCGCCTATCGCTTTACTTTTAACATTATCTGTAAAATTTTTGGCAATTTTATAACTTACGTCGGCATCTAATAAAGCTCGTCTGACATCTTTTAATGCCTCGGCAATATTTATATCTGTTATTTTCCCTTGTCCTTTTATAATTTTAAAGGAGCGTTCAAGTCTTTCCGATAGATTATCAAACATTTTTTATGAATTATATTGCTGTATATTTTATGAATTAAATAAATCAATAAAAGATTTTAATCGACAAATATAAAAAATAAAATTGAGATGTAATTTTAAAAAAAGTTTTGCAAGAGAAAAATTTATTATACATTTGCATCCGCAATTGCGAGAATAGCTCAGTTGGTAGAGCACGACCTTGCCAAGGTCGGGGTCGCGGGTTCGAGTCCCGTTTCTCGCTCAATTTTTTTTGAAAGACCGATATGTTGCCCGGATGGCGGAATCGGTAGACGCGCAGGACTTAAAATCCTGTGTCCAGTAGTGGACGTGCCGGTTCGATGCCGGCTCCGGGTACAAAAGCTCTCAAATTTGGGAGCTTTTTGTTTTTTATTCTTGAATTCGTTCCGAAAAGCCCACCGGCAAGTTATTTGCAAAATTACGGGAATTTTCAATCCTTATTTTCAGCCGATTATGATACTCGCGTGGTGACTACCGGAACTTTTTTGTTGCTCATTTTTGATTATTAAATTCTACTTCGATTTATTAACACAAAAAAAACATAAATAGTTATGTATTTTTTAAAAAAAAGTCGTTCCTTTGCGGGCTTTTTAGAAAAGAGTGTTAAAAAACATAAATATTTGTAAATTATAAATTTAAAAAATGAGTCTTCAAAAACTAAGAAACATCGGAATAGCTGCACATATTGATGCAGGAAAAACAACCGTAACCGAACGAATTTTATTTTATACCGGTGTTACACGAAAAGTGGGTGAGGTACATGACGGGCAAGCAACAATGGACTTCATGAAACAAGAACAAGAAAGAGGTATTACAATTGCATCAGCAGCTATTTCATGTAATTGGAATGATTCTCAAATTAATATTATTGATACTCCCGGACACGTTGATTTTACTATTGAAGTTGAACGTTCATTAAGAGTTATTGACGGAATGGTTGCTTTATTTTGTGCCGTAGGCGGCGTAGAACCTCAAAGTGAAACGGTATGGAATCAAGCTGACAGATATCGTGTTCCGAGAATCGGATTTGTTAATAAAATGGACAGAACAGGAGCTGATTTTCATGCTGTTGTTTCTCAAATGAATGAATATTTAGATGCCAACGCCGTTCCGTTTCAATTACCTATGGGTGCCGAAGAAGATTTTGTTGGAGTTATTGATGTTATTAAGAATGTAGCTCACACTTTTGAGGATGGTCAACGAATTGAAATAGAAATTCCGGCGGAGTATAAAGAATCAAGTAAAATTGCAAGAGATTTTTTGGTTGAGAAGTTAGCTGATTTTGATGATGAAATCACAGAACTTTTTCTTGAAGAAAAAGAAGTTTCATACGAAATATTAAAAAGAGCCGCTCGAACAGCAACTTTAAAATTAATGATTACTCCTGTTTTCACCGGTGCTGCATATAAAAATAAAGGAATTGAATTATTATTAGATGCGGTTATCGATTATTTACCGTCTCCGATTGATGTAGGCGCAGTTGTAGGAACAGATGTTGATTATCCGGAAAAATCGCATACACGAAATCCTTCGTGTAAAGAACCGTTTTCAGCATTAGCTTTCAAATTAATAAATGATCCTTATGTCGGTCAACAAACATTTATACGAATTTTTTCCGGAGAAATTAAAAGCGGAATGCCTTTGTTAAACTCTACCAGAGGCAAAAAGGAAAGAGTAGGACGAATTTACAAAATCAGAGCAAAAGACAGAGAAGAAATTGAAAGTGCAAAAGCCGGTGATATTGTTGCATTAATTGGTTTGAAAACTACTAAAACAGGAGATACTTTATGCGATATTGATAACACAATTCTTTTGGAATCAATTCATATTCCGCCTTCAGTAATTGAATTACAAATTAACGCAACCAATAAAAATGACAGAAAGAAATTAGGAGAGGCTTTAGCTCGTTTATCAAATGAAGACCCGTCTTTTCATGCCCGATATAATGAAGAAACAGATGAAACGGTTATTTCCGGAATGGGCGAGTTGCATTTAGAAATTATTGTTGACAGATTGAAGGATGAATACAATGTGGATGTAGAAGTAGGTGAACCGGCAGTGGCATTAAGAGAAACGATTTCAAACGAAATTGAGCACAAATACAGACATTCAAAACAATCCGGAGGCAAAGGAGAATTTGCTGAAGCAGTTATTCGTTTTGAACCGAATACCGGAAACGGATATGAATTTGTTGATCAAATTAAAGGCGGTGTTATTCCGAGAGAATTTATTCCTTCAGTTACTAAAGGGATTGAGAAAACAATGTCTGAAGGTATTTTAGCCAAATTCCCGATAGTTGACATCAAAGCTGTTTTATTAGACGGGGGATTTCATCCGGTTGATTCTTCCGACAGAGCATTTCAAACATGTGCTTCGGTATTGTTTAAACAAGCATTTGCAAAAGCAAACCCGATATTATTGGAACCGATGATGAAAATTGAAGTTACGACTCCGGATGATTATATCGGAAATGTTGTAGGTGATTTGAATAAAAGAAGAGGTAAAATTGAGCTTATGAGACGTTTCAGAAAAGGTTCTCAAAAATTGAGCGGCTTTGTACCGTTAATGGAAATGTTCGGTTATGCTACCGCACTAAGAAATGTTACCAGCGGGCGTGCAAATTATTCAATGGAATTTTACAGATATGAACCGCTTCCTAAATCTGTACAGGAAGAATATATGAAAAAACAAGCCGAGAAAGATAATAAAAACAAGTAAAATCTTTTTACTAAGATAAAAAACCGTTCGAACAGGAACGGTTTTTTTATTATTTCACCTTAAATCAGCAAGTCTTTTGATAAAACTTGAAGGTGAAAACGCCTTCAACGTGCGGAATGCACCGGTTTGATGTTTTTAATAATCTGAAAATCAATAAAATAGCATACAGTTTTCGGGTTTAAGTTTTTATAAAAGTTTTCTCTTTTAATTTAGATTATTCACGATTTCAGGAAGTTTTGAAAAAAACTTTTCAATTTCACATGTTTTTATATCGTAATGTAAAACAAATCGAATTTCTCCGTTTCTCGGAGGGTAAACTAAAATGCCATTATTAATCAGTGATTTATAAAATTTATCAGGGATATTTTTATCAGTAGTATTGAATTTCAGAAAAAAAATATTTGTTTTTATATCTTGCGGATCGATATTAAATAAATCATATTTTGAAAATTCGGCTGCAATGCGTTTCGCATTATCATGATCAATATGGAGACGTTTCGTCATTTTTTCTATTGCAATAATACCGGCAGCAGCTAATATACCGACTTGTCGCATACCTCCTCCCATTAATTTTCGATTTTTTCTGGCTTTAAATATAAAATCGTTTGTACCTGCTAATACTGAGCCTACCGGAGCACCTAATCCTTTAGATAAACAAAACATAACCGAGTCTGTGTATTGAGCAATTTCTTTTGCGTCAACCTTTAAATATTCAGCAGCATTAAATATTCTTGCACCGTCTAAATGTACAGGAATATTTAAAGCGTTTAAATTTTCATATACAAGTTTCATTTCATTTATCGGCATCACATCTCCGTTTCCGAGTGAATTTTGCAGTTCAACCATGCCTGTTTCCGGTTGATGAATATCATATGCCCTTCTGATGTATTTAGAAATATCGTTCCATGTCATATAAGAACGTTCAACTTGAACGGTTCTTAACTGCACTCCTGCAATTACAGCGGATGCCCCGACTTCATATTGTACAACATGGGTATCATCTTTCACAATAATTTCATCACCGCGTTTGGTGTGTGTCAGAATTGCTAATTGATTCCCGAAAGTGCCTGAAGGAACAAATAATGCCGCTTCTTTCCCCAGAATTTCGGCAGCTTTTTTTTCAAGTTCATTTACAGTAGGATCTTCTTGTAAAACATCATCGCCAACTATTGCATTCATCATTGCTGTACGCATTTCATCGGTAGGTTTTGTAACGGTATCGGATCTGAAATCAATCATTTTTATACTGTTTAATAAAAATACTAAGATAATAATTTCAATGATTAAATGAATTATTTTCTGTCGTAAAAACTTATCGGGAGTTCTAAAAATTGCTTTTTCTTCGTCGGACTTCAATTTTTAAAATTACCTGCGGTGAGGGCTTCGCCGTTCTCATTTACAACAGTAAACTCCGGTTTTAAAAACCTTGTCCGCCTCGAAAAATCTAATTTTTAGGAGCCCCCTTATATAATTAACTCAATTTTTTAACAGCATCCCTTACAATTGATCGACATCGTTTGTCTACAGTACGGTTATAATTAATTTTATCCGTGCTTTTAAGATGGGCTTTAATTTTAATAAAATTAAGAGGCATGTTTTCAATGAATTGAACCAATTTTTTTAAAAGGTCAGTATTTTGAACCGAAATACCGGTTTTAGTCTTATAATTTGAACTTTTGAATTTTTCAATTCTGCCGGGTATTCCTGCAACGTATTGACTGTCAGTTATAACACTAACTAAATCGTAGCCATTCAAATCAGAATTAATAAATTCAAGTGATTTAATAACCGATTGTAGCTCCATTCGGTTATGGGTTGTTTGATACTCAATACCTTCAAGTTTAATTTCATAACCGTCAACTAATATTATTGCTGCCCAGCCGCCTATTTTTAATTGGGGATGAGCACTGCCGTCAGTATATACGGTTATTGATTTTGTTTTGTTTTGCATACGAATTTATTTTAAATTAAAATTCTAATCTGCTTCTGAATGATTGCTTCATTGAATTTAAATTTACCGCTTCAAAATGAAAACTATTATTTGCTAAATTGTTTTTTAAAAGCTGAATTTTCTCATTGGGTTTTATTTCTTTCAAAAAATTAATATGTAGTTTTTTCGGATAGTTTTTTTCGTGAAAATCTATTGTGAACTGATTCATTATCCAATCAATATATCTTGTTGTAGTAACATGTTTATTTATATCAAAATCGAAATAAACGGTTTGAATTTCAGTTTTTTCACCGTTTTCCATAAACGGAATTTTTTCAGGCAATTCTTTAACCGCATGTTTATCTTTTAAGGAATAAAAAACATCAGTAATGATTCCGTTAATTATTTTCGGACGAACTGTTTTTGCATCTACCGCTAACCAACCGGATGTTCCTTTGGAAACAATATTTTGCTTTTTATCACGGACAATAAAATCTCTGATGTACAAGGGACCTTCAATTGTTTTTGGCCAAGTTTCCGTTTCAAGTTCATCATACCAATTCAACTGCTTTTCAATTATAACAGTTAACCTGCTTAAAACCCAAAATAATTGCTCTTTTTGAAGAAATTTTAAACCAAAACCTAAATTATCTGCCGAACTTATAGCCGATTGGATTAAATAATCACACAGTTTGCTTAATTTAAGCCTTCCGAACATATCGGTATCGGCAGAAGTAACGGTAAAGTATTTTGTTAAACTTAATCGGTTTTTGTCTGTTGATTCCATGAATTCTTATTCGATTATTAATTTATCAATAATTGTAATTCAGCTTTTATTTTTAATGCCGATAAAAAAACTACCTTTGCAGCCCAAATTTAATAATTAAAATGATTACAGTTGCAGATGTCGGAATTCAATTCGGCAAACAAATTTTATTTCAAGAAGTAAACTTGAAATTTACACCCGGTAATTGTTACGGAATTATCGGAGCGAACGGAGCCGGTAAATCAACATTCCTAAAAATTATTTCGGGAGAATCAGATGCCACAAGAGGTTCGGTTTCATTAGGAACCGGTGAGCGTTTATCGGTTTTGAATCAAAACCATTTTGAGTTTGATGAATTTACGGTGTTAGATACAGTTTTAATGGGACATACTGTATTGTGGAATTTGATGAATGAAAAAAATTCATTATACGAAAAAGTTGATTTTTCAGAAGCTGACGGATTAAAAGCTGCCGAATTAGAAGCTCGTTTTGCCGATTTAAACGGCTGGAATGCAGAAAGTGATGCGGCAATTTTATTAAGCGGGATGAAAATTAAAGAAGATTTACATTATAAATTGATGAAAGATTTAGACGGTAAAGAAAAAGTTCGTGTGTTATTGGCACAAGCCTTATTCGGACAACCTGATAATTTATTGTTGGATGAGCCGACGAACGATTTAGATATTGAAACGATTTCGTGGTTAGAAAATTATTTGCAAAATTTTGAGAATACGGTTTTGGTTGTATCACACGACAGACATTTCTTGGATTCGGTAAGTACACATACGGTTGATATTGATTTTGGTAAAATAAAATTATTTTCAGGAAATTACAGCTTTTGGTACGAATCCGGACAACTGGCTTTAAGGCAAATGAAAGCACAAAATAAAAAAGCCGATGAAAAGAAAAAAGAATTGCTTGACTTTATAGCTCGCTTTAGTGCTAATGTTTCAAAATCAAAGCAAACAACCAGTCGGAAAAAAATGCTCGAAAAATTAAATATTGAAGATATTCAGCCGTCTTCGAGAAAATATCCCGGCATAATTTTTAAACCCGAACGCTTACCCGGAAATAATATATTGGAAGTAAAGAATTTATCGAAAAAAATTGAGGGTGAATTTGTTTTCAAAGATGTAGAGTTTACTGTTGAAAAAGATGATAAAATTGTATTTGTTTCAAGAGATACACGTGCAATGACTGCATTTTTTGAAATTATAACCGGACATCAAAAAGCTGACAGCGGAACATATGAATGGGGGCAAACCATAACGCAAGCTTATTTACCGTTGGATAATTCTGATTTTTTCAATAATAATGTTAGAATAGTCGATTGGTTGGCTGATTTTTCAAAAGATACAAGTGAATTATATTTAAGAGGGTATTTAGGTAAAATGTTATTTTCGGGTGAAGAAATTTATAAAACGGTTAATGTTTTATCCGGAGGTGAGAAAATGCGTTGTATGATTGCTAAAATGATGCTTAAAGAAGCAAATATGTTAATTTTAGATACCCCGGCTAATCATCTTGATTTAGAATCTATTCAAGCATTTAATAATACTTTAAAAGTTTTTAAAGGTAATATTTTAATGTCGTCGCATGACCATGAGTTTATACAAACGGTTTGTAATCGCGTTATAGAATTAACACCAAACGGAATAATTGATAAGCTGACGGATTTTGACGATTATTTAACAGACGAGCGAGTAAAAGAAAGGCAAGCAGAGCTGTATAAGAATTAGTTTTTCGAAGATTTAATATGTTTTATATTCAAATCGGTTTTACAGGCTGTTTTTAATAATTAAAAAACAATACTGATAATTAAAATAAATACAAAGAAAAATATTGAAAATATTAGCATACAACCGGAATTTAAAGGTCGTCTGTTTTTTTCACGAGCAAGCATTTTTGCAAAAACAATAGGTTCAGACGGAAAATATTTATTTCTCTCAGCTTTTTTTGTTCCCGGTTTTATTATATCGGAAACGCTTGATTCGATTCCACTTAATTCATTTGTGTTTTCATCAAGTTCTGCGGATTCGTTTTCATCAAGTTCAATTAATTTGGTTTCGTCAGCACTGTCAAAATCTACTGTAAGTGAATCAATAAACGATTTAGCTGATTTTATATCCGTTTTTAATCTATCTATTACATAATTAATTGCATTAACTTTTTGATTCTTTTGAATTAACATTAAAACGAAATTCATTTCGCTTTCGTTTAACTCATCTGAAATTAATATTTTCGTGTTTTCTTCTGTTTCAAACCGATTGTACTCATGTATATTATTTTCAAACCTATCAATAGCTGTTGAATCTTTAATAAAATTTTTTGATAATTTTTCAGAATCTTGTAAATTCAAACCGGTTGTTTTTCTGATAAATTTAATGGCATCAACTTTTTGTCCGGAATTTAATAATTTTTGAATTACTGTTTTTTCATGATCGGTAAGTTGTTTTTCCATTTTGAAATAATTTTAATATTTTACTTTTATCTTGAATCCGCAAGTCTGTTTTTAATTGCCTGACTTGCAAATTTATGGTTTTATAAAGGTACATCTTTATTTTTATAAAAATAATTTTTTGAAGGAAAATTTAATGTTTAATTGTATTGCTTTTTTTGATTTTTAAATTTGAGTTTAGTGGTATCTATGGTGATACTACTTTCATATTGTTTTTTTAAGACAGCATCTTTTATACAATAATTTAATATGTTTGTCGTCAGTTTCCTTTATAACGCTATGATTGTACAGGCATAGGTTTAAAATTCATAACAACCGATATCCGGACTGTTTCCGATAAATCTGTCGTTTAAATTTATATCATAGTTTAAAAACTCCGGATATAGGTTTGAAATTTGAAAGTCGGCTGTATTTATTGCCGGCGAGTTCTCTTTTAAAGTAAAGTCAAAATTATAGTAATCATTAAATAAAGGGTCAGTGTTTATAGAATTATTCTTGAAATGATTAATATCAGATGTATTTAGAATGCTTTCGGGGTCAATTTTCAATATGCAGTTTTCAAACATATAATTAATCGGTTCACCTACATCATAGTGTTCAACATTTAATTCGGTTGCCGTATTGCCCCAAATAATAGTATTACCGAAGTATGCCTTAGTTAAAGGATAGACATAGACGATTTGCTCATTCACAAAATAATTATTGATATAAACAGAAGGTTCTTCTCCGGCTCCCGACCAATAGTTACCGATAGTACAATGATAAAATTCATAATTACCGCCGCGCGTCAATGCGATGGCGTAATATCCACAGTCGCTTAACAGACAATTTGTTGCAAAAACAGAACTGTTAAGAGCAAAAAGACCGGCATGCGAATGATGCTCCAGTTTTGAATTGTGAATTTCTAATTGATTATAAGCTTCATCACCAACAGAATCAACTATAACACCGTTAACGGCATTTTTAATTTCGGCATAATTGATGTAATTATTTTTACTGAGATTGCTAAGGTAGATTCCGTTCCATTGTCCGGCAACATCATCATAATTGTCAGTTGTGTCGGTAAAAAAAACGGATGAATGACCGTTTAATCTGTCTCCTTCAAAAATAACCGGTTCTTCGTAAGTTCCGTTAACCCTCAAACTTCCGAGAATAAAAATTGATGAGCCTCTGTGAGAATAAATATGTGTTCCTTTTTCAACAGTCAGTTGTTGGTTTTCATCAAGTGCAACGGAGTTTATAATTAAATAAGGTTTTTCATTTGTCCACGTTTGTGTGTTTATTACAGAATCTCTGTATAAATGAACATCTTTACCTATAGCCGATAAATGAACAATTTGGTATTTCCCGTTTATTTTAAAACGAATTTGATCATATTCTATAATATCACCTATTTCAGGGTCAATTGTAACGTCGGCAAATATAAAAATGCTGTCATTTGCATTTATTACAATATCTTTTTGATTATTTCCGGAAGTTCCGTTAATATTTAGTCGGAATTTTGAATTTATTCCTTTAGCTAATTTTATTTCTGAAATATTAATAGGCAATTTATTCAAATTTTTAACCATGAGGTAGCGTGTTGCCGAGCCTATTCCGGTGAAAATTGTATCAAACCAAACGGTATCCGTTGAAAATGTTAATTTAGCCGAAGGGTCTGTTATAAAATCGTTTTTTCTGCACGAACCGGCTATAAGACATATCAAAAATAAAATTGCTGAAATGCGAAAGAATAAATTCATATGTAATTTTTAATACCGAGTTTTAAACGAAAATAAAATATAATTATTCTGTTTTCGCTTACAAATTTAGTAATCTTATTCGATTTTATAAATGATTAAAAAATTAGAGAGTGTATAAATAATATCCGATTAAAATTTATAAAAATAATACATATAAAATAGCTTAATTTTTACCTTTGCCGCAAATTAAATGTATGCAAAAAATTGATTTCAAAATACAACAAACTGTAAAATCAGCTATAAAAGGATTATATAACGAAATTGTTATTGACGAACACATTCAAATTCAAGAAACCCGAAAAGATTTTGAAGGCGATTTTACATTAGTTGTTTTTCCTTTTTTAAAACTTTCTAAAAAATCGCCGGAATTAACTGCTGATGAAATCGGACAATATCTGATAAACGAAATGCCTGAAATTAAAACATATAACATCATAAAGGGATTTTTGAATATTGTATTATCGGATGTATTTCGAATTTCAATTTTTAATGAAATCTTTGAAGATGAAAATTTCGGGGCAAAGCAAAAAAATGAACATTCAAAACAAACGGTAATTGAGTTTTCTTCTCCTAACACTAACAAACCATTGCATTTAGGGCATATAAGAAATAATTTGCTGGGTTGGTCTGTTGCCAAAATTTTAGAAGCTGACGGGCATAAAGTACATAAAGTTAACTTAGTGAACGACAGAGGAATACATATTTGTAAATCAATGTTGGCATGGAAACATGTAGCCCAAAATAAAACACCGGAAACGGAACGAACAAAAGGCGATCATTTTGTAGGTAAATATTATGTTGCATTTGATAAAGAATATAAAAATCAAATATCAGATTTGATTAAAAGCGGAATGAATGAGGAAAAAGCAAAAAATGAAGCTAAATGGATGAAAGAAGCCCGAATTATGTTGCAAGAGTGGGAGAGCGGCATTCCTGAAATTCGCAAACTATGGGAAACAATGAATAATTGGGTTTATGCCGGTTTTGATGAAACATATAAAAAACTTGGTGTCAGTTTTGATAAAATTTATTACGAATCAGAAACCTATTTAAAAGGGAAAGAGGTTATTTTGAAAGCCTTAAACGAACAAAAAATTGAGCAGAAAGAAGACGGCACTGTTTTTATTGATTTAACAACACAAGGCTTAGACGAAAAAGTATTATTACGTTCTGACGGAACAGCTTTATATATGACGCAAGACATCGGTACGGCAATTATTCGCTACAACGATTTTAATTTCGACGAATCAATTTATGTTGTCGGTAACGAGCAAGATTATCACTTTAAAGTAATGAAAATTATTTTACAGCGATTGAATTATAATTGGGCTCAAAACATCAGTCATCTGTCTTACGGAATGGTTGAGTTGCCTGACGGTAAAATGAAGTCAAGAGAAGGAACCGTTGTTGATGCAGATGATTTGATTGATGAAATGATTCGTACAGCCAAAAATAAATCGGACGAATTGGGAAAATTAGAGGGTTTTACCGAAGATGAAAAAAATGAAATCTATCGTAAAATTGCATTAGGTGCTTTGAAATATTTTATTTTAAAAGTTGATGCAAAAAGAAATATGACATTTAACCCGGAAGAATCAATTGATTTTAACGGAAACACCGGTCCGTTTATTCAATATACCTATGTTCGAATTCAATCCATACTTTCAAAAGCAACGGATAGTGAGGGCATACACGAATATGATTACAAAAACATTGAAACCTTACACGAAACCGAACGTGCTTTAATATCAGAACTTTATAAATTTCCGGATATTATTTCGGAATCTTCAAACAAAAGAAACCCTTCGGTTTTGGCAATTTATACGTATGAAACGGCAAAAACATTTAATCGATTTTACCATGAAATTCCGCCGATTTTAAAAGAAGAAAATTCTGATTTAAAAGTATTTCGTTTAAAACTTTCAGAAAAAACAGCTTATGTTTTAAAAAAAGGATTGGAACTTTTAGGAATTGAAGTACCTGAAAGAATGTAATTTACAAAAATTCAAGCTCTTTAAAATTATAGATATTAACTTTTTTATCAAGAGTTTCTATAATTATTCTGCCGTCATGTAAGGTTTCGCATACAGTTCCTTCAAAAATACCATTTTTATCTTTAAACAAAGCCGGTTGATTAATCTTATATAAATGTTTATGATAAGCCTCGTTTATTATAGTGAAATTAATTTTATGAGAATTCATATATCTCATAATTAAGAAATTTAATAACAATTCCAATTCTTCATTCAAATTAAACTGTTTTTTTAGAATACCGGACAGCGAAACTGCATTCGGTATATCTTTAGGGAACTCTGTTTGATTAATATTAATTCCTATACCTATTACAGCCGTTTTTAAAATAGTCCCCGAAATTGTATTTTCTATTAAAATTCCGCATATTTTTTTGTTTTCATAATAAATATCATTGGGCCATTTAATTTTACATTCAATTTTTTTTGATTCTAAGTAATCAATAATACCTAATGAAATTAGTTTTGATAAGTAAAATTGATTATCGATTTGAATATGAGTAGGATATGTTATTAAACTGAAAGTTAAGTTTTTAGCTTTATCGCTATGCCAAACATTGCTGTGTTGTCCTTTCCCTTTTGTTTGATAGTCACAACTGATTACGGTAAATTCAACAGGAAATTGTTTTGAAATTAATTCTTTTGCGAAATCATTTGTTGAATTAATTTCAGATAAATGTATAATATGATAATTTGAATCCATAATGTGCAAAATACATATTTTTTTGAAATTTACTAATATGATGTTAAAAAGAATTAACTTTGCGCAGCAGTCGGTCGTTCTGTCGCTGTTTTATTTTATTGAAACAGAGGAAAGTCCGGACAACACAGAGCATTATACTTCCTAACGGGAAGATGGTTGTGAAATCATAGTAACGAAGAAGAAAATAACCGCCGAAAACTCGTTTTTCGGTAAGGGTGAGAAGGTAAGGTAAGAGCTTACCGGTGTTATTGGTAACTTTAACAGCTGTTCGTCTTATAAGTTGCAATCTCATGTATATCGATGTCTAAGGGCTGCTCGTCCGATATCGAGGGGTAGAGAGCTAAAGTTGCAATGCGAATTGTAACGCAGATAAATGACAGAAGCCTGAACATGTTTCAGGAACAGAATCCGGCTTACAGATCGACTGTTTTTTTAAACTAAATACAATGATTAAAATAAACGAATCACCGAGAGATGCCATGCAAGCACTCTCAAAAATAATTTCAACACAGCACAAGGTTGAATATATTGATTTATTGTTAAAAGTAGGATTCCAAATTTTGGATTTGGGAAGTTTCGTATCACCGAATGCCGTTCCTCAAATGAAAGATACCGCCGACGTTTTAAAAAAAATAAATACCGACAATATTAAAACTGAAATTTCTGTATTAGTCGGAAATTCATATTATGCTGAGAAACTTTCTGAATATGAACAAGTTGATTATATTAATTATCCTTTCAGTATATCTGAAAAATTTCAAAGACTTAATTTAAAAGCAGGTTTTGAAAAATCCGTTCGTACAATCGATAATATTATTGAACTTTGTATTAAAACCAACAAAAAACCGATTATTTCTATTTCGGAAGCGTTCGGAAATCCTTATGATGATGATTGGGGTATAGATATTTTAATGGAGTGGATAGAAATTTTATATGAAAAAGGACTTCGGTATATTCCGTTGGCAGATACAACTGCCTCAGGTTCAACACATTTAATAGGCTTGGTTTATAAAAATGTAATACCTGAATTTCCTGATGTTGAGTTTAACCTTCATCTGCATTCAAATTCTTCTGAGGCTTTGTTAAAAATAGAAAACGCCTATATTTCAGGATGCAGAAATTTTGATACCGTTTTTAACGGTATGGGAGGCTGCCCGATGACCGGAAAAGAACCGGTTGCTAATTTAAATACTTTGGATTTTGTGAATTGGTTAGATAAGAATAAAATTGAACACACAATAAAAAACAGCTTTTTTGAAAAAGCAATCAAAAAAGCTGCAGAATTATTTTAAAAAAGTTATATAAATTTAATTATTTAGTATGTAAATCCAACAACAACGGCAACACAACCACTTTTTGGTTTTGTATCTTTTTCGGCTTTAGGAACTTGAACCGAGATAATTAAGTTTTGATTTTTGTCCGAAATGAAATCCCAACTCTCCATTTTCGTTACATTACTATCGTACAAAGTTTGACGTTGAAAATTTGTAACTTTAAAATTTAGTTTCGGCATGTTTTCCGCACCTACAACTACAATTCGATAATTTCGGTCTTTAAAGAACGATTTATATATATCAACATCATCACCTTCTCTTAACGGAAGCGCATTAAATCTGGCTTCAGGAATGTATTTGCTGGTATCTAAATATGTAAACCCTTTATGTTTCACAAGGTCAATACATTGAGCTTGTGAATAAGAAAAAGATGTTCCGACTAAAAAGGTTATAAGAATGTATTTAAATATATTTCTGTTCATTATCAATAGTTTTGACGGGAATAATTACTATACAATATAATTTGCTCTGACTTCATTAATTAAATCACAAAAACTCTTAAAATTTGCATCTGTTAATTGTGTATCCATTAACAAATAGGCTTTATAAATTCGGTCGATATCATTTTTAAGAGATAATAATACATCGTCATTCGTTACGTTTTCAAGTGCCTTTGACATTAATTCCAATGAAATTTTTTGTGCCAAAATACTTTCGGTTAATTGTGCATTCTTTTTCATGGAACCTTCTGAAAGTGTTACTGCTATGTATTGAGCTTCTACCCATCCGCCTATCAGTATCATGGTAATAACTTTTTGACGATTGTTTTCACGCAAATAGGCATCCGTATTCATAAACGATTCATTAATTATTCGAATCATTTCCTCCTTATCGGGTTTTGTATTTTTAATCATATCTAAATGCCTTTTTTCAATGGAATTTGTAATTCCGAGTTCTTCTGTCATTCCTTTAACAATATCTAAATAATCGTATGTTACCTGCTCTTGCTCAAATAAGCTGGCATAACTTAAATCGGCAGTGTAAATTCCTATATTTAAAGCAATTTTTGAATTTGTATTATATTTAACCGCATTGTTGGTAGGGTTAATTATATCTTTGTTAAAATACAAATCCGGATTGTCAATCAGCATAACTGCCATATCGGATGGTGCTAACATTGATATCAGTATTTCTTCCCTAATATCTGTAATTTCCAAAGTTTCACCGGCTAAATCATCTTTTTCGGAATCTTCTCCGGATTTACAATTTGGAAGTGTGAGAGAAAAAATTCCCGAAATAATTAAAATTAGTGTTTTATTCATAATGGTTATTTTTAAATAATATACAAATTAAATAAAAAAAAAAACAATTGAAACATTATTGCTTAATTTAATTTGTTTTATTCAATAAATAACGTAATTATTTACTTAAAATTATATGTACTTCAGGCTAAATTTAAAAATCCGCCTCCGTTTACTTATTGACTATAAGTTAGTTAATAGTAAACATATGAATTTAAGATTATTAAATTTGTTCATTAAAAATTAAAATGTAATTTTGTAATAAGTGTAAATAACTGTGTTTTGCCGGTTTTCCGAACAAACTACTTATTAGTTTAGAAATCCGATTTTTTATTTTTCAGACAGATTTTAAAAATGGAATTAAATGAAGTTAAATATTAAAACTAAATTAATCTTTTTTGTTTTATTTGCTGCAGTTGTCTTTTTTATTCTGATTTATGTTTTGGTATTTCCGCAAATGAAAAATTATGCATTTGAAAGAAATCAAGAAACTGCATCCGAAATTTCTCAAAAATATTCATTATTAATACAAACTAAATTAGATAATACTATTGAATTATTGAATACCATTTTAAAAACAAATAAAGAAAATATATCCGAAAATGAATATGCTTTAAAAAATTTTATTAATCAATTTCCGAGTGTAAAATCAATTTGGAGCATTTCAGAAATAAGTGAAAATGAATATAATTATAAAAATTTCAGCAGAATAAATAATGAAATTGTATATACAAGCGATTTAAAAAACAACGAGCATTATGTTCAATTGTATAAAAATATAAAAAATAATCCAAAAGAAGCAGACTTCGTTTTAAATAAAAAATTGTCAGAAAAAGATATTGATAAAATTTATTATTCATTATACATTCCGTCATATTCATTTAATGAACCCAATGGAATTACAGGAATTGATATTGATTTAAAATTGTTAATCGAAGAATTAAACATATATATCGAAAATGATAAAATGCCTGTTTTTTTAGCAACTAACCAAAATTTATACGAAATTAACTCAGAGCTTATTAATAAACAGCTGCCTAAGGAAGAACTTTTTAATACAATTAAAAGCAGTCCCGAAAACAAATTTTATTACAATAATTCAGATGATAATTATTATATAATTTCTACACCGGTTTTGATAAACTTTAATTCATCCGCTTTAAAAATTATAGTTGCGGTTGATACTGAAATTATTAATGAGAAAATACGCAATTTTTTATTAAGGTATGTTTTTATTGCCTTATTAAGCCTTTTTGCATTAGGACTGATACTATTTTTTATTTTCGGAAATTTCATGAATCGTTTGAAAATTACTAAAATAGTTTTAAACGCAATGGCTGACGGTAATGTATCAAAAATTAAAGAATTAGATACAACTCAAACCGATGAGCTGTCTTCAATAAATAAGTCGGTAAATTTAATAAATTCAAATTTAGACAGAACTGCACAATTTATTGAGCAAATTGCATCAGGAAATTTTAACTTTGAATACCTGTCGCTGACAAAAGAAGATAATATTGGTAATTTACTGATAGGAATGCGAGAAAATCTTAAAAAATCACGAGAATTAGAAATACAAAGGAAAGAAGCAGATGAACGCCAAACATGGGCAACGCTCGGAGCAGCGAAATTTTCTGAAATTATACGTGAACACTCTGATAACTTGGAAGAATTAGCATATGCAATTATCAGAGATATTGTAAATTACATTGATGCAACACAAGGAGGTTTGTTTATTATTAACGAAAATGAGAAAAATGAGAAATTAATTGAATTGATAGCAGCTTATGCATACAACAGAAAAAAAATGCTGTCAAAAAAAATTACTTGGGGAGTAGGTTTAGTAGGACGTTGCATTTTAGAAAAAGAAACTATATTTATAACTAAAGTTCCTGAAAAGTATCTTAGCATAACATCCGGATTAGGCGAAAAAAATCCTGCTTCCTTATTAATAGTTCCTTTAATTTTCCATGAAGAAGTTTTTGGGGTTGTTGAACTTGCTTCATTCAAAGAAATTGAGCAATATAAAATTGATTTGGTTGAACAAGTAAGCGAGAGTATTGCCTCTGCAATTCAAATGGTAAAAATTAACGTGCGAACTGCCGAATTATTAAGAGAAACTAAAATTAAGTCGGAACAATCAGCTTCGCAGGAAGAAGAAATCAGACAAAATATTGAAGAAATGCAAGCGGCAACCGATGAATTAAATACTCAATTGGATGATGTAAGCAGAATTTACAATGCCTTATTTTCAGTAGCAGAAGTTGCAGTGTTTGACGCAAACGGAAGAATTATTGATATCAGTGAAGGATATTTAAAATTTCTCAACAAGAATAGAAATGAAATTATTGGAAAAATTCAAGGCAGCTTTAGTTATAATGTACCTGATTCTGAATCGTTTAATGTTTTTTGGAGAGAATTACGAAACGGAAAAACTATGGAATTGGAACAAATTCTTAAAATTGATGACGAATCTAAAAGAACTTACACGGTTTATATTCCTGTTAAAAATCAGGATAATAAAGTGTATAAAGTAATCGGCTACATGAAACAGAAATAAAAAGGCTGATTACAAAGAAGTACAAGTTTTTTATAAAACACCATATAAAAAAATTATTTATTAAATAAATAAGCAGGACTCAAAGTATAATTTTAAATTATTGAATTAGGCTCTTAAACAAAATGGTGAAATAAAATCTTTTATATTTCTTAAAAGCCTAATTCAAATAAATTATTCGGTTACAAATTACTACCAATTTTTATCCCAATGAAAAATGTTCTCGGACGGTTTGGTCCGTATATATAACCTGCATCTCTAAAAATACCTTCATCAAAATCAGATTGATAACTGTTTAATATATTCTGAACACCTCCGTTAATTTGTAATTGCATGGTTGTTCCGATTTTGAAATTATGAGCTGCTTTCAGGTTTAGTTCGGTGAAATTCGGTGTTTCTTCCAATTTTTCATTTTCTATAAATCCTGCATAGTGAGGCACATACATTTTACCGGTATAAACACCTGATAATGAAATTGTAGATGATTTAATCGGATTGTAATTCAATGTAAAATAACCGTAATTATCCGGTGTGCGCATCATGTTTTTAGTTGGTTCAACAGTTTCATCTTCCGCCCATTGTTCCGGTTCTGTATATAGGCTTTTTTGCGAAGTAAAGCCTAATTGCAATTGTAAATATTGCGAAAATGCAGTTTTAAATTCAGTATTGATACCGTAAACTTTTGCACCGGAACCGTTACGGCGTTCCAAAAGCATATTGCCCGCTGTGTCGGTACCAATTTCTTCGGTTACAAACACATCGGTTAATTTTGTATAAAATCCTTCAACCAACACATTGGTTTGCAACCCGAAAATATTAAAATAGTAATCCAAAGAACTGCTGTAAGTGTTTGATGTTTCGGTTTTCAGGTCATCGGCAAGTTGTATGAGCATTACTTCGCCTCCGACTGCCATAATGTGCAAATCTTCGTCGAAGGCTTGGGGGGCGCGAAACCCTTTTGAATAGCTTAAACGTGCTGAAAAATCATTGTTAATTTTATACAACAAATTGGCTCTCGGGCTGATAATTACTTCGTCAATTAAATTATGCTTATCGGCTCTTGCACCAATCAGAAAATTCAAATGCTCGGTTTTCCATTCGTTTTGCAGAAAATATCCCCAAATCATAATATCTTGCGTTAAATCTCTATTGTATCCCGGCATTTTATCATTCAAATTATTCAATTGATATTCTAATCCTGTTGTTAATGTTGCAGGGGCAAAAAGGAATTTGCTTAAATCGGTATTGAATTGTGAACCGGATACAAAAGCTAAATCGTTTGTATATCCGTACGCATTCAAATCTTGTTCGGCACCGTAATAGCTGTTTCTGAGGGTGTGTTGTGCCGATGAATAAACCGAATATTTTGATTTATAATTTTTTGAAAATAACGAATAAGTTAAACCGCCGGCGTTTATATTATGCTTTATTTGTTCGGTTATATCTGTTTCGTGAGGTTGAAGGTCAAATTTATTTCCACCGCGACGGAACTCGTTCAGATGATGATATTCCAACTGAATTTTTGAGTACATCGTAGGTTTGTAATACGACCTAAAACCAAAAGTGTTATTTTCCAGCAAACTCAATTCCGAAAATCCATCGCCGTTTGCATCATAGTGGTCGCGGTTTCGCATAGAGCCGAATACCATAATTCCGCCTTTGTTGTCATCGGTTACAAGCGAAGTATTCAGGTTCACACTTTGGTCAATTGCGTTTTTAGCTATTGCCGAAGTATTCGAGCTAATCTGAAACGAATTATAGTTTGGTTCTTTGGTGATAATGTTTACTATTCCGGCAACGGCATTTGAGCCAAACAAAGCGGAGCCTCCGCCACGTATAACTTCTACACGTTCAATCATGTTTGCGGGGATTTGTTCGATACCGTAAACTCCCGACAACGCACTAAAAATAGCACGGCTGTCAATCAATATTTGTGTATAAGGTCCGTCTAAACCGTTTATCCTAACTTGTTGAAATCCACAATTCTGGCAGTTAGTTTCTACACGCAAACCGGGCTGAAAACTCATACCTTCGGCAAGACAAACCGAATTGGTACTTTCAAACAATTTCGGACTTATCGTATTTACAATAGTCGTTGCTTCTTTGCGATTTATTTCGTTGCGGTTTGAACTTACAACAACTTGTTCCAAAGAAATTGCGTCTTCTTCTATATCAAAATTAATTTCGGATGTAGTACCGACTTTGGTAGTTACTTCGCGTGTTTGCGACTTGTAACCGGTGGATTGAACTTTCAGCGTGAACGTTCCTTCGGGCAGGTTTACTAATTTATAATGTCCGGTATTGTCGGTTGTTGTACTAATGGTTGTTCCTTCAATATGTATTGTAGAAAAAGGCAAATGAGTTTCATTGTGTTTAACATGTCCGATAATATTGGCATCGGTTGGTGATTTTTGTGCTTTTAAAAGATTTACGGACAAAATGATAATCAAAATAAGCATTAAACTTATTTTTTTAACGTTTTTACCTAAACTTTTCAGCGAATTATCATGCAGTTTTTTAGTAGCTATTTTTTTTTCATTATCAGTTTTATTTTTTTGCCAATCTTCTGTTATCAGCTTTAAACTGCCTGCAAGGTGGTATCTCATACCTTGTATATCTTGTTTATAATCAATTAATTCCATTTAAAATTTGTATTAAATTATTAATTTCGTTTGAATATTTTTTTGCATAACATTTCTATGTCTTGCTTTGAAACGGAACCTATATATTACGTCGGATAAAAATTAACCGATTGTATTAAAACGATACAGGAATTAATTGAGCGGTGGTGCTCGTAATTGGTAGTTTATTTTAGGAATCGAAAAAAACAGTTCAATATAAAACGGTACTTTATTTTTCCTGAACTTTTCCCTAATAAACAGGAAGATAAAAAATACAAACAGTAAAAGCGAAAACAAATTATTTATTTGTGCAATTACGAATAATTGATTTGCAGTATGAGAGTGTTTTTTTTGCGGATTATCGCCTTCACTTTTAGAAAAAGGGTGTGCATGCACAATCATTTGTCCGTCAGACAGCATATGGCTGTGCCGATTACTAATATTGTTGTACATTACAATTAATAATGTAAACAATAAACCGACACTTACATACTTTTGTATTTTTCTAAAAAATATCATTAATTTTTAATGTAGGGTGCAAAAGTAAACAACTTTTGTTTAGTTTCTATCCCTATTTGTAGGTATTTATTATAGGTTTTATTTGTGTTAAACCATAAAATTTAAAGAGAAAATTATAATTTTAGAACAATTATTTCAAGAATTCATTAACAAACCTGTTAAATTATAGAGTTATCAAAATTAATTGCAAAATTATCTTTCAAATTTTTTAAATCTGTTTCCAGAATATTTTTGGCGAACTGATATTCGTCAGAACTTATTTTTTGGTAAGTCGTTTCTGTTTTATTCAATTTACTTAATTTTTCAATCAAACCGGAATGTAATATAGTGTTTTTTAATTGCTTCGGAATTATTTTTCTGAGAAATTTTCGTAAAGGTGTATTTCTGTTCAATAAAAACTGCTGAACATGTTTTGATTTTACTTTTGATGATTTATTTTCAATTCTATTTGATTTTGAAAAATGTGTCTTTGAAACATTCAGAAAATCAGATAATTGCGAATAAACATGGTCGGTGTTTTGTTTTAAGTCATCAGTTTTTATAATCAAAATTTGTTCTTTTGAAAAATAATTCATCCAAAATGAAATATGCTCAAAATACATACTTTGATACAAATTGCACAAATTATTTTTTGTAGCGATATCAGAATTTAATAAAATTTGTTTTTCATTTTGAACGGATTCAATAAATGAAATTTTTGACTTTAAATATCCGTTATTTATTGCATAATTGTAACCCGAAAATGCTGCAGAAACCGGTTCACGCAACATAATAATTATTTTCATTTCAGGGTTGTATTCTGAAATTCGTTTAGGAGCTTCTTTATCAATAAATAAATAGGTGTCGGCTCCTATAATCTGTTTTTTTTCGGCTGAAAAATCGTAAAAAGAATGGTAATAATTAATCCCTCTTTGATATAAGTCATCAACAGAAAAATAATGAATTTCTTTAATAGTAGAAAAACATATCTCAGGATGAAATTCTAATATTTTATACAAACTTGTAGTTCCTGAACGAGCCCTGCCGATAATTAATGCATTTACGTTTTTCATTTAATTTAATGGTAAATATGTAACCGCACCTATGTGTATTTGTTGTTATTTTTATTTCCTTTTTATCAGATGACGATTAAAAATTTTCTTTAAAATATAAAGTATGTATTGTGTTTTTATGGTTGTTTTTGCACTTTTATTGAACATTTCAACAGGAATTCTTTGTATGTTATTTTTAATTTGATCATACTTAATTCCGGCTGTGCCGAATGTGTATATATTTTTAAAATTACGGTTAATTTTTTCAAAAAAAGAAATTTTTATCAAATTATCGGTAAACGGAAATGCAAATAAATTATCTTCAGAATCAAATTGTTGTTTTATTTCATTCAAGCTTTCTGTTGTTTGTTTGATTTGTTCCTCTTCAATAATTTCAAAATATTCGGGATGATTAATGCTGTGTGCTCCTATTTTGTGTCCTTTTTCTTTTAATTTAATAATTTGATTTGTAGTTAAATACGGTTCATATTGTTTTAAATAATCAATAAAATTTATTTTCAGGTATTCGCTGATTCTGTCTAATTTATATTTATTTTTAAAATTTATAGTTTGAACAGATTGAATTACTGTTTTGAGCTTCGTTTTGCACTCCAAAATTTCTGATAGGTGTGAAATGTTTTGTTTATTGATTTTTTCTGTTTTTAATTTTTCAATAATTATACTTACCTTGTATTTATAAAACAAATCTTTGTTATCAATAAAACCGGAGTTTATGAAAAAAACGGCTTTTATTTGGTTCTCGTTTAAAATCGGTTCAATAATTTCAAAACATTCTTTTAAACCGTCATCAAATGATAAGTGAAAATAATTTTTTTTCGATGAATTATGTCTGATAATTTCAGTTGTATATTGAAAATGTTTCAGGAGAAATTTCAAATCATTTCGGAATTTTCTTTCTGTTCTGACAGAATAAAGGTTTTTTATATGTATCGGAGCATTATTGCTGATAAGATGATAAAACAGAAAAACGGTTCTGACTCTTGAAAGATGAATTAAGAGTTTTGTAGGGAATAAATATGAAATAATTGAAATGCTATGGAAAATTATTTTTTTCAAAATTATTTTTTTATTAATTCTTTTGTTGATAATAAACCGCATGCGGCATCAATATCCTGACCTCTGGATGCACGAATGGTAGCGGTTATTCCTTTTGCGTTTAGACGGTCTCTGAATTTTTCCATGCTTTTATGGTCGCACCCCTGTAAATTTGTGCCCGGAATTTCATGGTATCTGATAAGATTGACTCGTGCCCAAAAACCTGAAACCAATTCTGCTAACTTATCGGCATGTTTCAGTGAATCATTAAAATTTTTAAACATGATATATTCAAAAGAAATTCTTCGTTGTCGTCCGAAATGATGATTTTTTATGATATTTAACACTTCGCTGATAGGATTTTTTTGTTGAACAGGCATAATTTTAGTGCGTTCATCTTCAAACGGAGAATGAATGCTAACAGCTAAATGACAGGTGCTTTCATTTAAGTATCGTTCTAAACCGGCAATAATACCGTTAGTTGAAACGGTTATTCGTTTCGGGCTCCAAGCAAAACCGTAGTCGGAAGTCATTATTTCTGTTGATTTTAAGACTTCATCTAAATTGTCGAATGGTTCGCCCATACCCATAAACACAATATTTGTGAGTTGTTTAAATTCGGGTATGCTTTTAATTTGGTTAAGTATTTCATTTGCACTTAAATGTGCTTGAAACCCCTGTTTACCGGTCATACAAAATTCACAGGCGTATTTGCAGCCGGCTTGAGATGACACACATAAAGTTGCTCGGTCATCATTAGGTATATAAGCCGATTCTATATAGTGATTTCCGACTTTAAAGAGATATTTTTTTGTGCCGTCAACAGATGTTTGTACCGAAACCGGCGGAATTAAACCTACGTCAAAATGCAGAGATAATGCTTCTCGTGCCTTTTTTGATAAATCAGACATTTCAGATATTTCAGAAATATCTTTATTGTAGAGCCATTTTGCTGTTTGTTTAGCCGTAAATTCAGGTAGATTATATGAACGTACTATATTTTTTAATTCGCTTAGTGTTTTGCCGAATAAGTGTTTTTTCATGAGTCAAAAAATTTGTAATTAATTAGTATTCTGCAAATTGAATGCATGTACTTATTTATTATGCTTGTTCTTTACTACACACAGGAACACCTTCTTTGAACTAAACTTAATAAAGCGTGTCCGGTATTCATTCTCCTTTATTTTATTAATTGTTGCTTATATGCGTTTCTTTAATGCGTATTTCAATTAATTATTCAACAAAAGTAGATATTAAAATAAATTTTAAAAATAGAGTTTGCATTTGATTAAAACAGATTCAGTAAATTCTATTCTGAACTTTATTACAGATTTTTGTTTATTAAAATTTTTAAAACAACGCTTGTAAAAGGTTTAAAATAAAAAAAGAATTA